>JAAFHI010000208.1 GCA_013298335.1 Actinomycetota bacterium | reverse complement strand
GTTTTTTTCGGCGATCCAGAGGTGGTCGGCGGTCAGCCGGTCGGCGATGTAGGCGGGCGGCGCGAAGTCGCGTCCGAGCAGTGGAAACGCCCGCAGGGGCATCTTGAGCATCGAGTGAACGCGGTCGGGGTGGTCGCCGGGGGCGTCGACGAGTTTCAGAAAGCGGTGAAACTCCATTGTTTCGGTATTCGGGAAGCGTTTCTGTTCGTCCGGCATGAAGAAGCCGTCGGACGTATGCGACACCCGGACTTCGGTCACTCCCGCGAGGACCGTCAGATACTGGGTCGTCCAGCGCTGGAGGGCCTTCCAGTCGTCGAGCACGCCGGTGAGGATGACCGGCTGCCCGGCGGCGGTCAGTTCGTCGAATGCGGCTGGGCTGGGTTGGTGAATCCGGCGAATCACGGTGGTGTCCTCCGTCGGTCCGGTGAAACAGAAAATGGAACCAGTCGCGAATCGGACCGTTTTTTCTCCTGAACCGTCTGGACCGGCGGCGCAGTCTAGGCAAACGGTTCCGGCAAGGTCAAGAAATCCAAAAGGTTGCGGGCGAGAAGACGACGGTTGATACCGATTTCGCCGAAGTGGTAGACTCGGCAACCTATGTCAAAAGGCAGTATCGGAAAAACGCTCTGGGTGCTGACGCGACGAATTCTCATGATTTCCGTCGCGATTGCCGTTTTTATCGTGGCGGCGGCGACGGCGTATTACTTTACGCGGGGCGAGGAAGTCCCAGTCCCGAACGTCGTCGGCAAGACCGAGGCGCAGGCCCGCGAGGAAATCACGAGGATCGGGCTCCAGGTCCAGGTCATCGATGTGTTCGACGCGCCCGAGCCGGTCGGAACGGTGACTCGCCAGTTGCCGAAGTCCGGCCTCATCGTACGCAAGCCCTTTCCCGTCAAGATCAACGTCAGTCGTCAGAAGTGAAAACAGTCTCGGGAGTCTTGAGCGTCTCGTGGGTCTTGGGAGTCAGGGAAAATTTCCGGGACAAAGACTTTTTAACCTGCTCCACGACCGATTTGGGCTCAGGACTCCCAAGACGCCCTAGACCCGCCAGACTCCCGAGACTTCTTCAAAAAATATGTCTGTCAAAATCGCGCCTTCCATTCTCTCCGCCGACTTCGCCCGACTGGGCGAGGATGTCCGGGTCGTCGAAGCGGCCGGGGCTGAAATTCTTCATGTCGATGTGATGGACGGCCACTACGTGCCGAACCTGACCATCGGCCCGCCGGTCGTCGCCGCGTTGCGCAAGGTCACGAACATGATCGTCGACACGCACCTGATGATGACCAACCCGGACGACTTCATCGAAGCCTTTCGGGATGCCGGCGCGGACATGATTTCGGTTCACGTCGAGGCGGTGGCGCATCTCCACCGGACGCTCGACGCCATCCGCAAGCTCGGCGCGCGGCCCGGCGTCGCGATCAATCCCGGCACGTCGCTCTCGACACTCGATGAAATCCTGCCCCATACCGATTTCATTCTGATCATGACGGTCAATCCCGGTTTCGGCGGCCAGAAGTTCATCCAGACCTGTCTGTCGAAGATCGCCCGGCTGCGGGCGATGATCACGGAGCGGAATCTGGACGTCCACATCGAGGTGGACGGCGGAATCGGCATGAGCAACATCCGGACGCTCGTGGAACACGGCGCGGAATGGATCGTCGCCGGTTCGGCGGTGTTTGGTGCGCCCGATCCGGGCGCGGCGGTGAAGGCCCTCCGGGCCAGAGGCGAAGGCGTCGAAGCATAAGCGGAGTCAAGAAAGAGGAAGTGTTCGAATGAAATTTCAACGTGCAATCGTCAGTTTTGTGCTGACCGGGTTTCTGGCCGGGTCACTCGCCTGCGGCGGCGGCGCCAGCAAGAAGGTTTCCACCGAAGAGGTTCGCGAAGGCCGCGACCGCGAACTCTACGCCGAGGGGCTGCGTTCGATGCGGCGCAAGCGCTATGAGGAAGGGCGGTTGCTGCTCGGCACGCTCATCAGCACCTACGACGGCAGTCCGCTGCTGCCGCTGGCGAAGCTGCTCGTCGCCGATTCGTTCTACCGCGAGGGCGGGACGTCGAATCTGGCGCAGGCCGATGTCGAGTATCGCGAATGGTTGCAGTTCTTTCCGCAGCATCCGCTGGCGGACGACGTGCTGCTCAAGGTCGCGCAGATTCACGTCCGGCAGCTCGGACCCTATAATCAGGACATTTCGGAAGCCCGCCGCGCCGAGCGCGAACTGCTCCGGCTGTCGCGCGAGTATCCGCAGTCGGCGCTCAACGAGCAGGTCAAGGACTATCTGAAGTTCGTCCGTGAGCAGCTCGGCATGCATTCGCTCGACATCGCCCGGCTCTACTTCAAGCAGCAGCGCCAGAACGCGGTCAAGGGCCGCTGCGAGCAGATCATCAAGAGCTATCCCGATTTCACGCTGATGGACGAAGTGCTGTTCCTGCACGGCGTCGTGCTGGCGGAACTGGAAGACACGCCGACGGCGGCGAAGTCGTTTGACCGGCTGGTTCGGGAATATCCGAACAGCAAGTTCCGCGACAAGGCGGCGGAATATCTGGAACGCTTCCAGCTCGAAGTCCCGCCGCCGAAAGGCGATCAGGAAGAAAAGGTGATTGCCCGGAAAGGCTTCATGAAGCGGAAGTTCGAGGAAATTTTCGGGCCGTCGGCGGATGTGCCGAAGGAAGGCATCATTCTCCGCAAGGATGACAGCATCGACCCCGAAGTCGAAAAACTGCTTGCGCAGGCGGGCGTGCGGCCCGACGTCATCACGCCGGATTCGATCGTGAACAACAACAAGGGGCGGCAGGCCGGAACCTACAACGGTAACCAGCCGAACCAGACCCCCCCCAAGACCGCGAACGATCCGCAGCCGAAGACAACGTCGAATGACCCGACGGTCAAGACCAACGACAAGAAAAAGGACAAGAAGAAAAAGAAGGACGACAAGCCCGCCGCGACCACGCCGGGGCAGTAGCGTCCTTCCACTCCGTCTTTGCAACCCACGCGGAAGCGGATATCTTGCCGCTTCCGCGTTCCCATTTTTGGAGTGCCCCCGTGTTCGGCTTCCGGCTGACCACTGACTACTGGCTACTGACTGCTTCCCACTGATCGAGGATCATGATTCCGACCCGTCTTTCGCTCGTTCGCCTCGCGCTGTGCGCGTTCCTGATGTGCTGTTTCGGCTCCGTCGCGCTGCGCGCCCAGACCTACGTGCCGCCCGCGCCGCCGAATTCCGCCAAGCCGTTCAATTTCTATCAGTACGAGCCGTATCGCCCGGATTTCATCCGTCCGGCGGCGCTGTTGGGATACGAACCCGGCGAGTTCCACACGACCTACGCGAATTTCGAACGGGTGCTGCGCGAATACGCCGCGAAGTCGGATCGGTTCAAGGTTTTCGAACGCGACCGCACGATGGAGCACCGGACGCTCTACACGCTGGCGATCAGTTCACCGGAGAACATCGCCCGGCTCGACACGATCAAGGCGAACGTGGCGAAGCTGGCCGATCCGCGCAAGGTGAGCGAGGCCGAAGCCGACGCGATCATCAAGGACACGCCGATCGTGGTGTGGCTGGCCTACAACATCCACGGCAACGAGTCGGCGGGCTTCGAGGCGATGATTCAGGTGTTCTACACGCTGGTCGCGAGCGAGAACCCGAAAATCACCAATCTGCTCAAGAACACGGTCGTTATCATCAATCCGTGCCAGAACCCGGACGGCCACGAGCGGTTCGCCACCTGGTACAACGCGACCGGCATCGGTCGGCCCGAGCCCTACGCCATCGAGCACAACGAGCCGTGGAGCGTCTACGGTCGGCTGAATCACTACCTCTACGATTTGAACCGCGACATGCTCGTCGCGTCGCAGGTCGAGTCACAGTCGGCGATGAAGGCGTTTCAGGAATGGCATCCGCAGGTATCGGCGGACCACCACGGACAGACGGCGAACTACTTCTTCCCCCCGGCGGCGCTGCCGATCAATCCGAACATCGGGAAGGCGACCGCCGAAAAGTGGCTCGACGTGTTCGGGCGCGGCAACGCGGCGGCGTTCGACAAATACGGCTGGAACTACTACTCGCGCGACGTGTTCGACCTCTTCTATCCGGGCTACTGGGATAGCTGGCCGGCGCTCAACGGCGCGACGGGGATGACCTATGAAACCGATGGCGGCGGCTGGCGCGGCCTCAACTGGCGGCGCGACGACGACAGCATTCTGACCATGCGCGACGGCATCGCGAAGCACGTCACGGCGAGTCTTGCGACGGTCGAGACGGCGGTGAACAACCGCGAAGCGCGGCTGCGCGACTATCGGCAGTTCTTCAAGGAAGCGATGGACGAAGGCGTCAAGGGCAAGGTCAAACAGTTCGTGATTCCGCCGGGAAGCGACCCGAGCCGCACGTCCCAGCTCGTCGGACTGCTGCTGCGCCACGGCATCGAGGTGACGCGGGCGAAGTTGGCGTTCACCCTCAAGGGCGTCCATGACTATGTCGGCGGTGCGCCCGCGAATCGCGAGTTCGCGGCGGGTTCATACATCGTGACGCTGACCCAGCCGCAGGCGCGGCTCGCGAAGGCGATTTTCGAACCCGACACCCGGCAGGACCGGGAATTCATCGAACGCCAGCTCGAAAAGATGCGCCGTAACGAAGGCCGCGGCGACAACGCGCCGCGCGAGGACAGCGAGTTCTACGACATCACCTCGTGGACGCTGCCGCTGACCTTCGGCGTCGATGCCTACTGGAGCGAAGACGGAACAGCGACGGCGGGCGATGTCGTGACGGCCACGCCGACGGTGACGGCGAATCCGCCGGGACGGGCGAACACGGCCTACGTTTTCGCGCCCGATACCGACGCCGCCGACAAACTGGCGCTCCGGCTTTTGCAGGATGGGTACAAACTGGCGACGGCGATCCGTCCGCTGCGGGCGGGCGGGAAAAACTATCCCCGCGGGACGTTCATTCTGCGCGTCGAGCGCAATCCCGATTCACTGCATGAACGGCTCGGCCAGCTTGCGCCGCAATACGGCGTGACGGTCGATCCGGTCAACACGGCGTTTGCCGACACCGGCATCACGGGGGTTGGTTCGGAAGCCATCGTGACGCTCCGCGCGCCGAAGATTGCCGTGATCGCGGACGATCCGGTCAGCCAGACGTCTTACGGTTCACTGTGGTTTACGCTGACGCGGGATTTCGACATTGATTTCACGCCGATTTCGATTGAAACCTTCAAGGGCATCCGGATGAGCGAATACAACGTGCTCATCCTGCCCGACGGCAGCGCCGGGGCCTATCGCCGGTCTTTCGGCAAGGAAGGCGTCGAGAAGCTGAAAACGTGGTGCGCCGAAGGCGGCACGCTCATCTGTTTCGGCGGCGCGATGGCGTTTGCCGCCAACAAGGACGTGGATCTGACCTCGTCGCGTCCGGTGGAAGGCGACGCCGACACCGTACCTTCGACGCCCGCGCCGGACGCGACACCCGCGGAAGTGAAGCCCGAAGCGAAGCCGGATGCAAAGAAGGGCAAGGAAAAAGACCCGGCCCCCGCGCCCGAGCCGAAGAAGGAAGCCGGGAAACTCTCGGCGAAGAAGCCGATTTCCATTCCCGGCGCGATTTTCCGGGCGAAGACCAACCTCGAACATTTTCTGACTTTCGGGTATGAACGCCCCGAACTGGCGGTCGCGGTGTTCGGCGACAATTTCTACAAGCCGTCGAAAACCGGAACAAACGTGCTGACCATCGAAAACAGCACGGCGATTTCCGGCTTTACCTGGGACGGCAACACCGAACCGCTCGTCCGCAATACGGTCTGGCTCATCGAGGAGCCGATCGGCGGCGGACACGCCATTCTTTTCTCCGCCGACCCGCTCTATCGCTCTATCTGGCAGGCGCCGAAGCGGATGCTCTACAACAGCCTGATTTTCGCGCCGACAATTACGTTCACCACGGGGATCAAGTAAAGGATGAGGGATGAAGGATGAGGGATGAAGCGGCCATCGGGCGGCGGGCGCGGGTCATCCGCGAGACGAAGGAAACGAAGGTTACGGTTGACCTCGACCTCGACGGTTCGGGGGCGAACGAGATCGCGACCGGCATCCCGTTCTTCGACCACATGCTCGCGCAACTCGCGAAGCACGGGCTTTTCGATCTGAAGCTCCACTGTCAGGGCGATCTTGAAATCGACGGCCACCACACCATCGAGGACGTCGGCATCACGCTTGGGCAGGCATTCGCGCAGGCCGTCGGCGACAAGCGTGGCATGACGCGCTACGGACACGCCTACGTGCCGATGGATGAAGTGCTGGCTCGGGCGGTGGTCGATTTTTCGGGCCGCCCCTTTCTCGTCTATCAGGTGGAGAACACCCGCGAGCGCATCGGGGCGTTCGAGGTCGAGATGGCCGAGCATTTCTGGCATTCGTTTGCACAGAATTCCCAGACGACGCTGCATATCGCCGTGTTGTATGGTCG
>JAAFHI010000211.1 GCA_013298335.1 Actinomycetota bacterium | reverse complement strand
GCGCGAATAGGGTGAGTAGTACCCCGGCCCGCGGATGATTCCGGCCAGAAACGCGCATTCCTCTAGTTTCAGGTTGATGACGTCCTTCCCGAAATAGAAAGTGGCCGCCTCGCCCATCCCGTTGATCGAATAGTTGCCGTCCTGCCCGAGGTAGATTTCGTTGCAGTACATCTGGAAAATCTCCTGCTTGCTCAGGCGGGTTTCCAGAATGATCGAGATGTAGGCTTCCTTCAGCTTGCGTTCGAACGTGCGCTCGGGCGTGAGAAAGAAGTTTTTGACGAGCTGCTGCGTAATGGTCGAAGCGCCCTGCTTCGTGCCGTCCGGGTCGGTAAAGTTGACGTAGATGGCGCGCGCCAGGCCCCGGAAGTCGATGCCGGAATGCTCGAAGAATCGCCGGTCCTCGATGGCCGTCACCGCGCCGACGAGTTCCTTCGGCAAATCCTTGTATTCGACGTTCTTGCGCTTTTCCTTGTCCTTGTTGAGCGCGGTCAGCAGCGGCGGTTCGAGATAGCAGTCGGGAAGGTCCTTTTTGGCGTCGAGGTCGTTGAAACCGACCGGGCGTTCGCCGCTGAACTTGATTCGGACGTGCGGGAACGTCCGCGCGGACGTCGAGGCATCGGCCCCCGGAATCACTTCGATGGTGTTGCCGGCCAGCACGTATTTCCCGCGCTTGGCGTCGGTCGTCTTGTCCTTCGGCAGATACCCGATGCGGTTCAGATAGTTGACGATGTCGGTTTTGCCGAACGGCGAGCCGTTCACCAGCCGGACCGGCGCGGCGTAGATGCCGCTCGACCGCACGAAGACCTCGCCGCGCAGTTTCTGGTCGATCATCGCCGCGAAGACCACATAGTAATAGACGAGGACGCCGATCACCGGCAGCAGCAGGAACGAGAGAAAGAAAATGCGCCGCGGCGTCACGAGGCGTCGCCAGAGGCTCTTTTTCCTGAAAACCTTCGGATTGTTTTTGAAAGCGGGTTGATTTCCGGTCATACGTTGTGCCAAGAAGTTCCGACCGATTCCTGCCGATTTTCGATTTCGGATTTCCGATTCTCGACTGTTTCCCGAAAGAAACAACCACGAATTCGTAAAATCCTCTCAATGTTGAAGATAACCATTCCCTCGCCAGCGGAGCGCCACGATGAAATCAGTGCGTTTTAGCGAATTCGGACCGCCCGAAAAAGTACTTTCCGTCACCGACCTGCCAACGCCCGAACCCGGACCGGGTGAAATCCTCGTCCGGATGCAGGCCCGACCGATCAATCCGTCCGACCTCTACATGATCATGGGAGCGTACGGTGTCCGTCCCGCGTTGCCCGCCACCCCCGGCCTCGAAGGCGCGGGCGTCGTCGAAAAAACCGGCGACGGCGTGACGGCGCTCAAACCCGGCCAGAAAGTCGTCCCGCTCAAGGCCTCCGTCGGGCTGTGGCAGGAGTACGTTGTCGTCAACGAACGCCAGGTCTTCCCCGTTCCCGATGAAATGAACGTCGAAGACGCCGCCATGATGCTCGCCAACCCGTTTTCCGCCTATCTGATGACGCGCGACGTGATGCATGTCGGCGAAGGCGAGTGGCTTTTGCAGACGGCGTCCGGCTCGGCGCTCGGCCTGATGACCATCGCCCTCGGCAAAAAGTTCGGCTTCAAGACCATCAATGTCGTCCGGCGGCGCGAACAGGTCGAGGAACTCAAGGCGCGCGGCGCGGATGAAGTCATCTGTTCCACCGACGAAAATATCGAAGAGCGGGTCAAGGAAATCACCAGCGGCAAAGGTGTCAAGTACGCCATCGACGCCGTCGCGGGCAAGGTGGGTAGCGCGGTTGCAGCCGCCCTCGGCATCGGCGGAACGCTGCTTGTCTACGGTGCGCTCGACCAGGCCGACCTGCGCATCGGCGCGGGAACGCTCATCTTCAAGGAAATCGCCGTGAAGGGCTTCTGGGTCACGCGCTGGTTCGCCACCGCCACGCCCGAACGCAAAAAGGAAGTCTTTACCGAACTGATTCCACTGATTCTCGACGGAACGCTGAAATCCGACGTCGCGGCGCGCTATTCGCTCGACGACATCGTCCAGGCCGTCACCCACGCGCAGGCCGAGGCGCGGGGCGGGAAAATCATTCTGAAAGGATGAAGGATGAGGGATGAAGGATGAAAAAATCCAAAGCCCGCATCTCAAGTCCAAAAATCAGGAAGAACATCGAAAAACGCCTTAAACCCGAAGGCCCCCGGAACCGGAAGTTTCATTCCTTCGGTTTTTCATCCTTCATCCCTCATCCTTCATCCTTCCGCCTTTGCCATGAGCACTGAAACCCTGATCTACGACATCACCCGCGCCGTTTACCGGCGGCTCGGCGAAAATGCCAGTCCGGCGCTCGTCGAGGACCTCGTGACCGACGTCTACCGCGCGCTCCAACCGGCGCTCCAGTCGCAGCCGCCCAGCCCGTCGTCCGCCGAGGTCGCGCCGTCGAACCACACACGCGCCGTGATTTCGGTCTTCGGCAACGACGGCATCGGCATCGCGGCGACGATTCTCAACGTTCTCGCCGAGACGAAATGCAGCCTCGTGGACATCGACCAGACGATTCTGCGCGGAAAGTTCGCGATGGTGCTCATCGCCGACACGACCCGCGCCGACATTTCGATCACCGCGCTCAAGGAACGGCTCAATCAGGTCGCCGAAAAACTCGACGTGAAGATTTACGTCCAGCGCGAAGACCTCTTCCACGCGATGCACCGGGTTTAAAACCAGTCTTGGGAGTCTCGGGTGTCTGGTAGGTCTTGGGAGTCAAAGCATCTCCGCTCCCTGATTTCACCGAAACCATCAAGTCCGCAACTTCTTCTTCACCGACTCCCAAGACGCTCCAGACTCCCAAGACTCCCAAGACTTTCTTATGTCTCTTTCCCGTCGTGAAATTCTCGAAACCATTCGGATGACCGAGATGGAAAATCTCGATATCCGGACCGTGACGCTCGGCGTGACGCTCAGCGACTGCGCCGACGCCGACCTCGGACGCGTCTGCGACCGCGTTCAGCACAAGCTGGAACGGATCGCGGCCCGGCTGATTCCGACCGTCAATGAAATCTCGGAAGAGTTCGGGATGCCCATCGCCAACAAGCGGCTCGCGCTGACGCCGCTGTCGATGGTCGGTGCGGCCTGTACGGATCGCGATTACGTCAAACTTGCCAGGGCGGTGGACGACAGCGCCGGACGCATCGGCGTGGACTTCGTCGGCGGTTTTTCGGCGCTCGTCCATAAAGGGATGACGACGGCGGATTCCGAATACTTCGACCAGTTGCCCGAAGCCCTCGCCGTCACCAACCGGCTCTGCGGCTCGGTCAGCGTCGCCACCACGCGCAGCGGCATCAACATGAACGCCATCGCCCGGCTCGGGGTGATCCTGAAAGACCTCGCGCGGCGGACCGCCGACCGTGACGGCCTCGGCTGCGCGAAATTCGTCGTTTTCGCCAATCCGGTCGAGGATAACCCCTTTATGGCCGGGGCGTTCTACGGCGCGGGCGAGGCCGAAGCCTCGGTGAGCGTCGGCATCAGCGGCCCCGGCGTCGTCGCCCACGCCGTCCGGACGGCGGGCGACTGCGACCTCGGCGAACTGGCCGAAATCATCAAGCGGACGGCGTTCAAAATCACCCGCGCGGGCGAACTCATCGGACGCGAAGCCGCCCGGCGGCTCGGACTTCCCTTCAACATCATCGACGTGAGCCTCGCGCCGACGCCGCTCGTCGGCGACAGCGTGGGCGAAATTCTTCAGGCGATGGGGCTCGAATTCCCCGGCGCGCACGGCTCGACCGCCGCCCTCGCGCTCCTGACCGATGCCGTGAAAAAAGGCGGACTGATGGCGTCGAGCAACGTCGGCGGCCTGAGCGGCGCGTTCATCCCGGTTTCGGAAGACCACGTCATGATCGAAGCCGCCGCCAACGGCGCGCTCACCTTCGACAAACTCGAAGCCATGACCTCTGTCTGCTCGGTCGGACTGGATATGGTTGCAATTCCGGGAGATACGCCCGCCGAAACCATCGCGGCGATCATCGCCGACGAAGCCGCCATCGGCGTCATGAACAACAAGACGACGGCGATCCGGATTATCCCCGCCCCCGGCAAGGGCGTCGGCGAGATGGTGGAATTCGGCGGCCTGCTCGGACGCGCGCCGATCATGGCGGTCAATCCCTCGCACTGCCACGCGTTCATCCGCCGTGGCGGACGGATTCCGGCCCCGCTTCACGGCCTCAGAAACTGAACGAAACAATCCTCAGCGTCATCGGTTTCGGCGGGGAAATTCATTCGTTTGAATGGTTTCCCCGCCGAAATGCATGACGCCGAACTCAATACCGGGGCGCAATCTGGCCCAAGACCTCGTTCGTCACGTCCCGCCCGCCGCCGAGATTCGTCGCCAGCGCCATCGGCGTGTAGATGAATCCCCACGGGAAGCCCCACCAGCCGAGCAAAAGCGTCAGCGTGGTGTAGCCGAGTCCCTTGACGAACCGGCTTTCATCGGCCCGGACGAAATAAATGGCCGATGGCCGCTTGAAGGTCATGATGATCAGTGAAAAACAGTACTCGTAAACGACGAACCGTCCACCACGCTGAACTTCCTGCATCAATGTCTCGGTGTTGAAATTATCGATTCCTTTGATCTGGGTCATGTATCCGTCTCTCATTCAATTCATGAAAATTGGCGCGTGCGGGTTTGCCCCGAAGACGTGGAAAAGGCAGGGAGGTTCCCCGGAAAAGGAAAATGTTCCGGATACTCCCTGCCTTCTTTGGCTTTGCGGCGAAATAACTGTTCAGCCGTGGATTTTTTGAAGAGGTTTTGGTTATTGGTCCTCGCCGAGCGGGAGGAAGTAGGTATCCGACGTGTAGCCCTGTGGGTTCATCACCTGCACCGCCACGGCGGACTTCTTCATCACGGAAGCCGGCAACCGGAACAGCACGCGCTGGTTGACCTGATTGTGCAGCGACTTCTTGACCGCGCCGCGCACTTCCTGACCGTCCACGATGAGCGTCGGGTAGTTGCCGAATCCCTGGCCGCGCACGAACAGCGCAAACGTCTGTGCATCGTCGGTGCGATGTACCCGCGCGATGCCGGTCACCTGCACGCCGACCGCCTGAAGCCGCTGCGGCGCGGTGATCGGCTGTCCGGCGGCGTCGGCCAGCCAGAATGTATGCACGCCGGGCGCGTTCGGAACGAAGGAAAAGCGTCCGACGGTGTCGGCTTTGGCCTTGAACGGCACGGAACGCGGTTCCGCCTCCCCTTCTCCGACGACCATCGCCTGCGCGGCCTGCCCGAGCGCGTCGCCGAAAACCGTCACGGTTTCCGAACCGCCGTCCGCCACGATGACATTGGAAGCCAGGGCGCGAATCCGGGTGACCGGATCGGTGTCGCCCGTGACGTACACGCGACGCGCGAACGCCCGCGACCGCGAACCGTCGCCGACACAGCCGATGAGCAGAGCGCTGCCGGTCCCGAGGGCGGTGAGTTTGACCGTACTGTTGGCGTAATTCATGCCGACCGGTGTGCCGTAGGCGCTCACCACCGCGTAATCGAACGACGGCACCCGGGCCGCGAACGATTTGGCGACGCCCGTCCACATGGCCGACTCGCCGGCGCGCAGCGTGAAATCTCCGGCGGGCTCCTCGACCGTGACCGTCGGCGCGACCGCGTCTCCAACGTTGATGGTAAAGGACTTCCAGACGAGCGCGCCCTGCGGATTGGCGGCCATCGCAAGGATGACGACCGTTCCGGCGTAGGCCCCGGTCAGCCGCCAGGTGACGGAATCCGCCTTCTCGGTCGGAATCGCCTCGGCGTAGGCCGCAAAGCTCAGCCGGTTGCGGTCGGCGAGAATCCGCTTGGCCGAAAAGAACGTCGCGTCGCGGACCGGCTGCGGCTCGAACAGCACCGCGCCCGCCACGAACGGCCCGTCCGCGCCGTCAAAGTGAAAGGTCACCTCGCGCGTCTCGCCGACTTTCAACGTCGTGGAGAGATTTTCGGCGGTGACGGACAGCGCCCGCCCGCCGGATTCCTTCGTCGGAAGAAACTCGCGCAGGTCGGTGAAGGTCCGCAGCGTCGGGGTGGTCTGCACGGCGAAGGGCAGTTCGAACGTCCCCCGCGCCATCACCGGCTCGGCGTTCATTTCGGAAAGCTCGATGCCGAAACCGGTCGCCGTCCCCGGCGCCGACAATGCCACGGGCGGGGCTGTCGCGATCCACAAACCGGCCACACCACACACCAGCCAGCGCGCCGCCAACGGACGGGTCGCACGAAAAGTCGGAAGAACTCGCTTCATGGTCGTTTCCGATTCCTGAAACCGTTTGGAATTGAATTGTCCTGATGCCCGGTTTTGTAGCACAGCCGCGAGTACGGAACGAAACCCTTTCGCA
>JAAFHI010000747.1 GCA_013298335.1 Actinomycetota bacterium | reverse complement strand
CGCAGCAGGTCGCGCCCGAGTCTCCCCGCCGGATGCAGAAAGGCGAAATCCTCGGCGCGAAATCCCCGCAGTTCAAGGAGGGCCATCGAAAGCGCGTCGCCGAGCGCCATCGCCGCCGTGGTCGAAGTTGTCGGCGCAAGGCCCAGCGGACAGGCTTCGGCGTCCACGCCCGCGTCGAGCGCGATGCGGCTGGCTTTCGCGAGCGTCGAGTTCATCCGTCCGACAATTGAAATGAGCGGGAAACCGGATTGTTCGACAAGTGGAAGCAAGCGAAGCACTTCCTCGGTTTCCCCGCTGTAGGAAAACGCGAGAATCAGGTCGCCGCGCGTGAGCCGTCCGAAGTCGCCGTGGGCCGCTTCCGCCGGGTGGAGGAAAAACGACGGCGTGCCGGTACTCGCCATCGTCGCGGAAACTTTCCGCGCGACGATGCCGCTCTTGCCGACGCCGAGCGTGACGACGTGGCCCGCCGTCATCATCAGTTCGACGGCCTCGATAACCCGGCTGTCGAGCCGTTCGGCCATCCGCGTGATGGCGGCGGCTTCGGCGTCGAGCACGCGGCGCGCCCGCGCGATGGCGTCAATTTTTGAAGGTTCAGCGTGTTTCGGTTTCGGCATCGTTCGATTATGCCGGAAATGTCTCGCGGTCGGTAAGTGAGACGAAACACCAGTAGAGTCGGAATCCGGCGGTTAAAAGGTTTTTTTGATAGCCGATTGGTCGAGCAATTCCAGCAACGGCGCGTTGGTGGAAGCGTCGCCCCATTCTTCGAGGAAAAGGCGCAAATCCTTTTTGATCGCGGCGTTTCCCCGCAGCGCGGCGTCACGAAGCGGTTTGTCGAAACATTTGAAAAACGCCGTTTGCTCCCACTTTCCTTCGCTGATGTCGCCAGCGGCATTGAATTCGGCTTCGGTCAGCCCGGACGCCGCCGCATCGAATTCGAATCGGTGACGCTGTTCGTTCCAGTTGAAAAAGAATCCACGCGTCATCCGCACCGGCCTTCGCTTTTCCTGGTCGGCGTGGATTCGGCTGGGTAGAAAATAGGTGACGTCAAGTTTCAGCCGGTTTGGGCCAGAGGTCTGCGGCTTGGTTTCGTGATCCAGCGCTGATCTCATACTTCCGCTATAGCCACTGTTCTGAAAATAGAAGGCCGGGTAAATCCGGTCACCGCCGATTTCGAACCAAGATTCGTACTGGCAGCCGTAGGCCGACCCGTAGCAATCCTGTTCATCAAAGGTAAAAAACGTTTTCCCGGCAAACGATTTTGCCCGCCACTCGGGCGGACTCCAGCGGAAGTAGGAAAACATCGCTCCGAGAAAATGCCAGCCGTTTTGTTCGCGGCGAAAAATAAGAAAAACCCGTAGCCGCTCAACGCAGTCGCCGGTAATGGTCAGGACTGTTTCATTGCCCACTCTTCCATCGAGGTTGAAGTTTTGAGCAACGGCTTCCGGTTTCCTTGTCGAGGAAAAGTCAAACGAGTCAAATCCAAGCTGCTTCGCGAATTCGTCGAAATCGAACCGGTGACTCTCTTTGATCCGGTCTTCATTGATCCGGGCGGCAATGCGAAAAGGCGATTCCTGAATGACGGTTGGCGTTCCCAAAACGACCGGTTCGGATCTTTCCACCCGCTCTGAAGGCACGTTTGATTCGTTCGTTTGAGGTACGGAGGTTGGAGCGGGCAAGTGGCGGCCTACCATCACCGGATGCCGGTCCGGCCCGGCGAGAAACGCCAGCAATACGACGACACACCCCAGCGCCGCATGCCGCCGCCAGCCGGTTTTCGGAATTTGCCCGATTTCATCCCTCATCCTTCATCCCTCATCCTTCATCCCTCATCCCTTCTCCCATCCCTCATCCTTTCTTCTACTGGCCGGGAACGCCGGTTTTTCCCGATTTGAAGCGGAACAGATAAAACGGTCCCGATGCCGCGATGTGGCCTTTGGTCTTCATCATCACGTCGGGAATGTCGCTGTCGGCAATGTAAACGTACCCGTCGGGACCGAAGCTCATCCCGTCCGGCCAGCGCATCTTCGGGTTTTTCACGAGCGTTTTCTGGACGCGGTCGGTCCCGATGACGTTGATCGCGCCATCCTCGATGGACGTGACGTAAATGTTGCCTTCCACGTCCATCGTGAGGCCGTCGCACTGTGATTTCTTCGCGTAGACCTCGACCCGTTTGCCGAGTTCATCCGCCGAAAGCGCCGGGTCGTTGAGGTCGGCGGTTTTCGCCCGGTACAGCGTCCCGCCCGCCATCGGTCCGAAGTAAAGCCACTCGTCGCGCTTGTCGAGCGCAATCGGGTCGAGCGCCGGGTGCATCCAGAACAGTCCGCCCAGCGGGTACATCCGCCTTCCCTGCGCGTTGATTTCGTAGGGCTCTTCGGTCACCGAGACGTGCCGTTCCAGCACGCGCCGCCCGGTTTTCGTCTTCACGTCGTAAATGATGATCGCCGGTTTCTTCGCGAGGACGCCGATGTCCGCGATGTAGACCTTTTCGCCCTTCGCGTCGATCTGCATGTCCTGAATGTAGGACCCGGTCCCGGCCAGTGTCGACGGGACGTCCCACAGGTGGACGACCGTGTTGGTCGCAAGATCGAACGCGAGCAGGCGCGGTTGCCGCAGACCGTGGAATCCGTGGTCGAGCGTCCAGAGGCGGTTCTGGCGATCAATCCGGACGTTGAAAATCTGGTCGAAATACGGTGCACCGTTCGGGCGTTCGCTCTGAAATTCGAGATTGGGATACGGCACGGGCTTGCCGTTGACGAGTTCGAGAACCTTGACGGCGGGCCGCCCCTCGGCGTGGTAGGTAAAGAAAATGCGTCCGTCGGCGCTGACGGCGAGGTTGCCGGGCGGTTCGTCGAGCGTGGCGACGACTTCGAGCGCGGAATCGGGCAGCAGCGGCGGGGTGGCCATGCCTGGAAACGGTTTCCCCGTCCCGCCGTAGCGCCAGTAAAATCCGACCAGCAACA
>JAAFHI010001014.1 GCA_013298335.1 Actinomycetota bacterium | reverse complement strand
GTGTGGAGAATGCGCATGTGCAGAGATGGGGGGCGGAACGTCAAAATGCGGAACGCGGACTATCGAATATCACGGAAAGGGGTTCAAGTCCTTTCATGTTCGATGTTCCGCGTTCCGGATTCCGATGTTACTTGCCCCGCGCGCCGTCGTTCGGCGTTGGCGCGAGCCAGCCGAAGACACCCCGCCCGAGGGAACTGGCGATGATGCCCACGATTGGGCCGGTGACGAGCGCGACCGTGCGCGGAACCATGCCCGCCGCCATCGTGACCACCGCACCTGGCTTGCCGATCAATGCATCACCGTTCACGAAGTGAGTATCCAGATTCCCCAAAAAGCTGATGAGGGTGGCGGAGAAGATGAGAATCTGGCCGAACAGACCGATGGAGAGGCCAATCAGGATGGTCCCCGTCCAGTTGAAGCCGCCGACTTTTTTCGAAATCGCCCCGTAGTAAATCCCGCTGACGACCGCGAGCACGACGAGCGAAATCGAGTTGCTCCGGTTTCCGTAGGGAACATGAAAGAAGCTGAATGAAAACCGAATCGCGGTAAAGATCATCAGCATGGCGAAGGGCAGCCGCACAAAGCGGAGTACGTCGAGAAACATGAACGTTCCTTTCCGGAAGTCGAATCCGACTCCGTTTCCGGCTTATTTTTTCGCGCCCTCGCTCGCGGGCGCGGCAACCAGCGGACTGAAAGCGAGGCGTCCGATGACGACGGCGACGATGGACGTAATCGGGGCCACGAGAAACGCAACCGTCCGCCCGGTCATGATTTCGGCGAACGTTTTCACCTCGCCTTCCTTGATGTTGAGCGAATCCCAGTGAATGAAGTAGGAGTTGGTGAAGCCGCCCTTGAGACTGACGAGCGTGGCGGTCCAAACCAGAACCTGCGTCCATTCCATGATGACCACGCCGATCAGGATCGTTCCGAGCCAGCCGAAGCCGCCGATTTTCTTCGACATCGCGCCGTAAAAAACACAACTGATGAGGGTGAGTCCGACCATCGAGAACATGGCGTTGCCGCGCGGGGCATAGGGGTAACCGGATGCGCCGAGCCAGAAACGGGCGATGGCGAAAATGAGCAGCATGACGAGGGGGAGCCGCACAAAGCGGAGCACGTTGAGAAACATGGGAGGAAGTTCCTTTCGTTCGGTGCGCCTGTGGCGCGTCGTATTTTTTCAGCGTTCGCGCGACAGCATATCCGCGACGCCTGTGGATGCAATCGGCCCGGTCGTCGCCCTGCCCTCAAGGACAGGGCTATTTCGCTCACAAGCCCCGTGAACGGGGCTCCAAAATCGAGAAAACCGGTTCGAGCCTCGCTCACGAGGCTTGTTTTTGAATAGCCCTGTCCTTGAGGGCAGGGCGAGCAGCGGCGGCTGAACAATTACAAAACGCCTTTGCTGGAATAACCGGGAGGACTGCCGTCATTCACGAGGTGTCCGCCATTTACACTCTTCTGGAGGCACTCGTCATGAAGGTTTCAGCCAGACTCGGCATCGGGACGATGTTTTTTCTGATGTTGCTTTGTACGTCATTTTTCGCCGGTTCGTTCGCCCCGGTTCACGCCGTGGGGAAATCCAACACCACGCCGCTCGCGGTCGGCGCGACCGCGCCCGACTTTTCGCTCGCCTCGCACGACGGCAAAACGGTCAAACTGTCCGCCGGACGCGGCCACGCGAAAACCGTCATTGTGTTCTATCGCGGCTCGTGGTGTCCGTTCTGCGTCCGCCAGCTTTCGGAACTGCGGGCGCTGATTCAGCCGGGCGAGCATGTGAACCTCTACGCCGTGAGCGTGGATCCGGTGGAAAAGAGCAAGGCGCTCGCCGCGAAAATCGCGTCCGACGGCAAGGGCGCGATGAACTACCAGCTTCTCTCCGACCCGAATCACGCGATCATCGACGCCTGGGGCGTGCATGACCCGGCCTACGACGGAAAGCAGTTTGACGGCATTCCGCACCCGGCCATCTTCATCCTCGACACGAAGGGCCGCATCGCCTGGTCGAAGATCGAACCGGACTACAAGAAGCGCCCGACCAACGCCGACCTGCGCGCCGCGCTGGACGCGACCAAGTAAAAGGTGTCGGGTATCGGGTGTCGGGTTTCAGGTCAAACCATAATTTTGAGTTTTGAATTTTGTGTTAAGGGCCAAACGCTGGCGTGAAACTCAAAACTCAACACT
>JAAFHI010000404.1 GCA_013298335.1 Actinomycetota bacterium | reverse complement strand
GTTCGTGTAGTTGAAGCAGGTTCGGCACGACGGCGCGATCAGGTCGGGGCCGATCTGGTACATCGGGATTTCAAGAAAGTTGAGCTTCTCGACCCGGTCGTCGGTGTGGCGCATCCAGAGCTGGAAATTCGGCATGAATTCCATGTGGACGACCGTCTCCGGCGAGGTACTGACCGATTTCAGAAACGTCAGATAGTTCTCGTGGGTCGTGTTGTCGCTGCACAGGATTCCCAGGCAGTGAATCTCTTCGAAGGGAAGCGTGTGTTCGATGGCGCGAAGGGCGTGGAACTGGCAGGGCGTTCCGACCACCATGATGCGTTTCATCCCGGCGTCGCGCGCGTCGTCGAGCAGTTCGAGCGTCGGCGACAGGCCGAATTTGTTGCCCTTGCAGGCGAAAACTTCTTCCGGCGTCCGCGCCAGCACCGGCATCGGCTTGGCGAGCGAACCGGGTTCGGTTCCGGTCAGCAGCACGCCTTCGACGAGCCCGGTTTCGAGCGCGCGGGCGGCGATGGTCGAGACGATGCCCGTCCACTGGGCATGCTTGACCGCCTTTTTGACGCGGGCGCGGTAAATCTTTTCGTACGGCCCGAAATACACCTCGTCGGTCCCGTCGCGCCGCGCGTGACCCTGGACCGAGACTTCCAGATCGTCGTACTTCTGAATCAGAAACGCACAGGCTTCCTTCACCATGGGCTTGAGGCTCGACGTGCAGATGCCGCAATCGCTGCAAATGCGCGAAAACTTCTCCGTCGATCCCTGACTCAGTAATGGAAGCGGTGTCGTCATGAGTGTTTCAGGTCTTTGAAGTTCAGTGTGCCGCCTTCAGGCGAATGGAGTTTGAAAACAACCACCGGAAGGCGGCACATCGGATGTTACGCATTGGCCGCCAGCACGGACGGGTCTTCGAGGAGTTCGAGGTCTTCAGCGTTGAACTTCTCGATGTTGATGTTGAGGTACTCGCTGCGCAGGTGTTCGAACACTTCGCGGTCGGAAAGCGGTTTCACCTTGAGCGGTTCCGGCTGTCCGAGGACGTAGTCGGCGATTTCAAGGTAGCGATCCTGGGCGAGGGCGATGCCGCCGACGCGCTTCATCTCGAAAATCGAGACGCCCGCGAGGCGGGACCGGCGAATTTCGTCAATCTGCGGAATGTGGCCGATGACCCGCGCGCCCGTCCGGTCGCAGAACTTCTCGACGTGGTCGGTTTCCGGGCAGCGGTTGGCGATGAGTCCCGCGATGAAGATCGGATAGTTCTTGCTCTTCGACGTCACCGCCGCGCAGATGCGGTTGGCGGCGAACAGCGAGTCGAAGTCGTTGGCCGTGACCACGCAGGCGAAGTCAGAATGATTGAGCGGCGTCGCGAAACCGCCGCAGACCACGTCGCCGAGGACGTCGAAAATGACGACGTCGTAGGCATCCATCAGGTCGTGGTCCTTGAGGAACTTGACCGCTTCGCCCGTCACGTAGCCGCCGCATCCGGCACCCGCCGCGGGACCGCCGGATTCCATCGCGTCAACACCCATCTTGCCTTTGAAAATGACGTCCCCGGGCTCGATTTCCTCATGGTGGTAATCGTACTGCTCGAGAACTTCGACCAGCGTCGGGATCATGCTCTTGGTGATGGTGAAGGTCGAATCGTGTTTCGGGTCGCACCCGACTTGCAGCACTCGGGCTCCCCGCTTGGCCATGGCGATGGCGATGTTCGAAGAAGTGGTGGATTTACCGATGCCGCCTTTGCCGTAAATCGAAAGAATCATGGTGCAAACCTCGGAGGAAAAGGTGTCAGGTGTCGGGTGTCGGGTTTCAGGTCACGTCGGAGGTTTCCGCTGAAACCCGACACCCGATACCCGACACCTTTTTCAGGCTGTTCGAAGCGACGACGTTTTCCGCTGAAACTGGGCGACGCGTTCGTCAAGCTGGAATTTGTTGCACAGCGAACTGTGGGTGCCGTGCGCCGCCGATTCGCGAATGTCCTCGATGAGGGGATGGGCGAATTTGCGGAGCAGCGACGTGATGAGCGTGTTGCGGATGTAATCCTCGACTTCGGGCGTCAGTCCGCCCATGCGGTCGAGGCGTTTGCGGTGGCGTTCGAATTCGGCCACGGCCATTTCCATCAGGTGATCGTTGAGCGCCGAAATGAAGGGCCCCGCCGCCAGCATCCGCATTTCCGACGCGAAGCATTCCAGTTCGTCCGCGATGATGCGTTCGGCCTTCTGGGCTTCGATCTGGCGTTCGCGCAGGTTCGCGTTGATGACCGCCTGGAGGTCGTCAACGTCGTAAACGAAGACGTGCTCGATGTGGTTGATGCGCGGATCGACGTTGCGCGGCACGCTGATGTCGATCATGAACATCGGTTTGTTCTTGCGCTGCGCCATCGCGGTTTTCACGTCTTCGGGTTCAATCACGAAGTGCGGCGCGGCGGTGGCGAAAATCAGGATGTCGGCTTCCGGCAGGCGTTCGAGGTAGCGGTCGAAGGCCAGCGCCTCGCCGTTGAACTTTTCGGCGACCTGCTGGGCCTTTTCGATGGACCGGCTCGCGACGATGATCTTGCTCGCGCCCGCGCCGAGCAGGTGCGCGGCGGCGAGTTCGGCCATTTCACCCGCGCCCACCAGCATGACCGTGTGGCCTTCGAGGGAATTGAAGATGCGTCGGGCCAGTTCGACGGCGGCGTAGCTCACGGAAATGGCGTTGGAGCCGATCTTGGTTTCCGTGCGGACGCGCTTGGCGACGTTGAACGCCTTGTGCATCAGCTTGTTGAGCACCGTGCCCGTCGTCCCGGTTTCCTGCGCCGTCGAGTAGGCTTCCTTGACCTGTCCGAGAATCTGCGGCTCCCCGATAATCATGGAATCGAGGCTCGCCGTGACCCGGAACATGTGCCGGACGGCATCCATCTCGCCGTGCTGGTAGAGATGGTCGTCCAGGCCGTCGATCTTGCAGTGGAAGGTCGAAAGAAAGCGCTTCACGTACCGGACGCCTTCCTGCGGCGGGTGCGGTGAAACCGAAAGCAGTTCGACCCGGTTACAGGTCGAGACGATGAGTCCCTCGGTGATGTTTTCGCCATCCACGAAGGTTTCGAGCGCTTCCGGCAGCCGGTTCTTGCCAAACGCGAAACGTTCGCGAACGGCGACGGGAGCGGTCTGATGATTGAGTCCGACCAGAAGAATTTGCATGACGTTTTGGTCTTCTTCAAAACGACTGATGACGGCGTCCGATAGGGACTTCGACGCAACGTCCTCTTCATCCAAGGTTCAAAGTTCGGTCGGCAAAGTCAAATGAAAAGGACTTTGCCTCCCGTGTTTTTCAGTGGGGGGCCTGCCTGGAACTTCGAAATCCCTATGACTGGCCTCAATTCCAACGATTTACGAAACGCCGACTTCTTCGAGCGCGTCTTCCATCTGCGCGTAGGCTTCGCGCAGTTGTTCGAGTGTCTGGTCGTCAGTTTTCCAGAGACCGCGACCGTTCGCTTCGAGCAGGCGGCGGGTCATTTTCGACAGGCTGGCCGGGTTGAGCTTCTGCAACCGCTCCCGCATCTGTTCGTCGAGCACGTAGGTCTGGGCGACGCCGTCGTAGACCCAGTCGTCCACCGCCTTGCAGGTTGCGCTCCAGCCGAACGTGTTGGTGACGTGCTGCTCGATCTGCTGCACCCCGCCGTAGCCGTGCTTGAGCATCCCCTCGTACCACTTGGGGTTGAGCAGCTTGGTGCGGGCTTCGAGCCGAACGGTCTCGTCGAGCGTCCGGATCTTGGATTCCGAACCAGTCGCGTCGGCGAGCATCACGGTCGGCTGCTGGTGGTCCTCCCGAAGCTGCTTGACGGCGCTGGTGACTCCGCCGAGGTATTCGAAGTAGTGGTCGATGTCGGTGATGTTCATCTCCGTCGAATCCACGTTCTGGAACGTCAGCGTCACGGTCTGCAACGCCCGTTCGTAGCCGTGGCGCGATTCGACGAAGTCGCCGTTCTCGACGTAGGCGAAGCCCTTGCGCGCGAGGAACGTCTGGGCGATCTCGCCCTCGTCCTCCCAGGTCGAGGAATCCACCAGGTGGTTGACGTTCGCGCCGTAGCTGCCGGGTGCGTTCGAGAAGATCCGCATCGAGGCTTCCTCGAAACTCACGCCGGTTGCCATCTGCTCGGTGACGTGGGCCCTGACGAAGTTCATCTCCGCCGGTTCGTCGGCCTTCGCGGCCATCCGGACGGCCTTGTCGAGCAGCCGCATCTGCTGGGGCAGGATGTCGCGGAAGATGCCCGAGAGCGTCAGCACGACGTCGATGCGCGGGCGTCCAAGTTGTTCCAGCGGAACGAGTTCGATGCCGCTGATGCGTCCGATTTCATCGGCCACGGCCTTCGCGCCGAGGAGCCAGAGCGCCTGCGCGATGCCCACGCCGCCGCTCTTGAGGTTGTCGGTCCCCCACAGAACGAGCGCGACGCTTTCGGGCAATTTGCCGTGTTCCGCGCCGTAGCGGTCGAGCAGCCGGGCCACGTCGCCCTGCGCTTCGCGTGACGCGGCGTAGGTCGGCATCCGGTACGGGTCGATGGCATGCAGGTTGCGGCCCGTGGGCAGCACTTCCGGCGAGCGGACGAGGTCGCCGCCCGAGACCGGCGCGATGAAGCCGCCGTCGAGCGCGTGGAGCAGGGCGTCGAGTTCGTG
>JAAFHI010000818.1 GCA_013298335.1 Actinomycetota bacterium | reverse complement strand
TTTTTTTTTGGGTTGCCTTCTTCAGACTCATCACCAGTTGATTGACCTGAATCGTCGCGTCTTCCGTGTTCCCCTTCCCCAGCAAAACCTCGGAAAGCAAAAGGCGGGAAAGACATTCGTGGACACTTTCCGGGGCCTTGAGCTGGCACAGCGCCACGGCCTGGCGGAAAAACGTTGCAGCCTCGTCAAGGCGGTTCTCCTCCATGAACCGGCTGCCCTGGTAGATCGCCTGGGTCCATTGCTCGACGGTCTCCGGATCCGCCCATTGCCTCAACGCCGGTTGAAACGGCGAAGGCGGCTGGTAGGTGACCTGCGCGGCCAGCGGTACCGTCAGGTGGAATCCCGTGAGCAGCAATATCAAAAAAGCCGGAACGGATTTCATGTCATGCCCTTCCCTGCGCGGATTTCTCGACAAATCGGTCGGCGCGGAACATAACCGATGACTGTCCTCCCGAAAACTGTTCCTCCTGTTTTTGCGGCGCAAAGAAAAATCGGGAAATCGCGCGGAGGCGACTTCCCGATTCGGTAAACACCCAATGTGTTCGGCATCACATGATGACGGGCGTGGTTGACGATCCAACGGCTTTCCGTTGAGGATTCCGCGGCGGCGCGGGCATCCGGGTCGGGGTCAGTTCGCGCCGGAGCGCGGGCTGGGTCGGCAGTACCGGCGTGGCGACCGGGGCTTCATCCGGCAGCGCCTCGGTGGCGGGAATCATGAATTCGAACGCCTCGCCCTCGGGCACCTGAATGGCCGGCATTTCGTTGTTGAATTCAAATACCTGCGGCATGTCGATGGTGAACTCGAACGCCTCGGGCATGTCCCCGAGCAGCGCGGGGAATTCTCCCCGAGTCAGGCTGACCTTCTTTTCGAGCGTCGGCGTCAGCACGAGCGTCTGCTTGTTGCGGACGACCGTCACGTTGACCGTGCCGGCCTCGACCTTGCGGAGTTCCCGCGACAGTTCGTTCGGGTTGTGAACCGCCGACTCGCCGACCTTGACGATGCAGTCGCCCGCCTGAACGCCCGCCTTCTCCGCCGCCGATCCCTTGACGACTTCCGTCACCAGCACCCCGCCGTCGGCCACGCCAAAGTAGGTCGCGAGCTGATCGGAAAGGTTCTGCGTCCGGACGCCGAGTCGTCCGGGAGAGGCATAAATCATCGACAGACCGCGCATCCGCTGGGCCTGTCCGCGGAACGCTTCGGCCCGCTTGCGCCACTGCTCGGCGTGACGGCGCATGGCCTCGGGATCAATCGTTCCGGTGATACCGACCGCGCCCGGAATCGAGAAGGTGAACGAACGCGCCGCTTCCGGCTGGTCGGGAACGACCGTGACCGTCTGCCGCTTTTTGTCGCGGATGACGTCGAACGTCACCGCCTTGCCCGGTTCGCAGGTTCGCAGGAAATCGCGGAACTGTTCATTGTTGGCCACCGGCTGGCCGTTGAACGCGACGATCACGTCGCCCTTCTTCAATCCGCCGCGCTCCGCCGGGCTGTTCGGCACCGTGTTCATCACGTAGACGCCCTGTTTTTCACCGATGCCGAGCGCCGCGGCCCGTTCCTCGTCGAGCGTCCGGGGGAAAACCCCGATGAAGACCCGCGCGGACGAGGTCGTGGAAGGGCCGACCTGAACGACCGCCGGGGCCTGACCTTCCTGCGGCGCGCCGAGGTGACAGGCGGCGTGGCAGGGCAGCGCCGGAAACAGTGAAAACACGAACGCCGCCGCCGCGACGCCCCCCGTGACGCGACGAATCACCCGCGGTTTCGATACTTTTCTCAGCAGAGCGGTCAAACGCATTGTCCCGTTACCTCCCGAAAGACAGAAATTCCGAGCCTTGAAGCTTCAGACGATGTGGGTTTTGAAAGGTGCAAACGCGGTTGCCGGATGAAAGTTCCTTCATTTTCGGGAGCCCCGCTTCGCCAAGTTCACGCTTCCCTTTTACGCAGCGGTTATGTCACATTTGGAACCAGTCACATCCCGTAGATTCTGGATCCTCGATTGAAGATTTCCGCTCCGTCGGACAAGGGACCGGGAAATCCGTTCCGTTGTTTCGGCCTGTGACGTCTTTATCCTTCCGTATTCAGCCCGACCCGTATTTCACTTCACCGAAGCGAACGATACTTATGGAGAAAAAAGTTCTCGACCGTGTTTTGACGATGGCCGTGAAGAGCGGCGTTTCGGATATTCATTTCCAGGCAGGCAGCGTCCCCCTGTTCCGCTACAACGGAACGCTGATGGACGTCAAATACGACCCGTTGACGCCGCAGGACACGGAATCCATCGCCCAGATTCTGCTCCGCAACGACCGCCTGCACTCCTACGACGATTTCGTTGAAAAGGACGTGTCCTACGGCGTCGACGGCGCGGGCCGTTTCCGCGCCAACATCTTCAAGCAGCGCAACAGTTTCGCCATCGTGCTGCGCGCCATTTCCATCGAGGCGCGGACCTTCGAGCAGCTCAACCTGCCCACGACGCTGTCGCACATCGCCGACCTCGGACGCGGCCTCGTGCTCGTGACCGGCGCGACCGGCAACGGGAAGTCCACCACGATGTCGGCGATGATCGAGCACATCAACCGGACGCGGAAGCTGCACGTCATCACCATCGAGGACCCGATCGAGTTCCTCTACAACAACAACCGCAGCATCATCACCCAGCGGGAAATCGGACAGGACACCCGTTCCTTCCCCGAAGCCCTC
>JAAFHI010000571.1 GCA_013298335.1 Actinomycetota bacterium | reverse complement strand
CTCGAAGATGGGCGTACGTTCCGGGGCGAAAGCTTCGGCGTCGCCGGCGAAACCAGCGGCGAGGTGGTGTTCAATACCTCGATGTCGGGCTATCAGGAAGTGCTCACCGACCCTTCCTACGCCGGGCAACTGATCGTGATGACCTATCCCCACATCGGGAATTACGGCATCAATCGCGAGGACATGGAATCCCGCCGTCCGTTTCTCCAGGGGTTCATCGTGCGCGAACTCTCGCCGGTGGTCAGCAACTGGCGCGCGACCGAATCGCTCGACGATTACCTCAAACGCAATAATCTCATCGGCTTGCAGGGAATCGACACCCGCGCGCTCGTCCGCCATCTGCGCGAACGCGGCGCGATGCGCGGCATCATTTCCACCGTCGAAAAGGACCCGGCCACGCTGGTCGCCCGCGCGGCGGCCTCGCGCAGCATGATCGGCGCGGCGCTCGCCCGCGAAGTGACCTGCGGCAGCAGCTACCAGTGGCAGGAAGGGCTCCAGGAAGCCCCGAGTTTCCGCGTCGTGGCCTACGATTTCGGCATCAAGTTCAACATTCTCCGCCAGTTGAGCCATTTCGGGTGCCAGGTGACGGTCGTTCCTGCGGGCACGACCGCCGAGGACGTCCGCCGGCTCAATCCGGACGGTGTCTTTCTCTCGAACGGCCCCGGCGACCCGGAACCGCTTGACGACATCGCCCGCGAAGTACGGATTCTGGCCGAGGAATTTCCGACCTTCGGCATCTGCCTCGGTCACCAGTTGCTCGGACTGGCCTTCGGCGGCAAGACCTTCAAGTTGAAATACGGGCATCGCGGCGCGAACCACCCGGTCAAGAACCTGCTTACCAACCAGATTGAAATCACGTCGCAGAACCACGGCTTCGCCGTCGATACCGACTCGCTGCCGTCCAATCTGGAAATCACCCACGTCAATCTCAACGACCAGACCCTCGAAGGCTTCCGGCATCGCGACCTGCCCGTGTTCAGCGTGCAGTATCACCCCGAAGCCGCGCCGGGACCTCACGACGCGACCTATCTGTTCCGCGATTTCATCGATCTGATGGCGCGCTGGCGCGGCGAGCAGGGCCGGGCCGCCCATTCCTGATTCCAGTCGGGGAGACACATTCTTTGAACTGCGTTTCGGTCCATCATTTCCTCCGGAGTTCAGCGGGACGGTGGCTGGTCATCCTTCTGGCAATCGGGTTTCTCGGCGTTCCCGCGCGGGCGCAGGACAAACCACCCACCCAGAGCAAACCGCCCGTCATGCCGGAGCCGCTGCCGAAGACGGTGGCTGAAGGCACCACTCCCGAAGGCCGCATGTTCCGGGAGTACCTCAAGACGCAAAAGGCGCGCTTCGCTTACGCCCGGACGCTCAAGATCACCCTTCCGCCCACCGGAAACGTGACCCTCGTCGGTTCGTCCCGTCAGGAAGTCACGGTCGAGGCCCGCATTCACGTCGAGGGGGCGACCCCCGCCGATCTCGACGAACTCTCGCGCCGGATCGGGTTTTCGCTCGGGCAGGGGCAGGCAAGTTTCGAACTGGTTTCCATCGGTCCGCAGGCCAAACTCTCCCGAAAGGAAAAGAACAAGGCCATCGAGGGACTTTCGTCGAATCTCCAGAAGCTGCCCTACCGCATCGACTACACGATTCAGATTCCGGAATACACCGACCTCGACATCTCGGTGTTCGAGGGAGACCTGAATCTCAGCAATACCTACGGCGGCATCGTCTTTCGGGTCCAGAAGGGCAACGTCAAACTCACGAGCCTCGGCGGCACAGTGGTCGGCGCGGTCGGAATCGGCGCGGTTCGGGTCGAGTTCCAGAGCCTGAGCTGGCGCGGTTCGGGGATCAAGGTTCTGTCCGGGACGGGGGATATCGTCCTGAGCGTGCCGCGGGGCTACTCGGCGGATGTATCTCTGACCGCCAGCGAGCCGCTCGATATCCAGTACCGGCTCAACCTCGGGGAAGAAGTTCCGGAGGACACCCCCATCGGCAATCAGGTTCGGGCCCGTTTCGGGGTCGGTGGCGCGGACTTGACGTTCGCAACGCAAAAGGGAACGATTCGAGTCCTTCAGTACCCGCCAATTCGTTGATTTTTTTGGAATCAATTCCATCGAAACCGTCGGTCGGAAGCATGCCGGGGATGCGCGCATCGAAAAGCCGTTCTTCCCGGTCGGTGTGACCGAGTGCCTCCCGCCGATAAAAACAAGGAGCGTTCCCGGATGAGTTCGCCGATTCAACCGACTGTCGTCTGTCTGGCCAGTTACTTCAAGGGCGTGGAATTCCTGCGGGAACTCAAGCGGCAGGGCTGCCGCGTGGTGCTGGTGACGAAGGAGAAGTTCCGTCACGAGGACTGGTGTTTCGACAGCATCGACGAGTTCATCCCGCTGCCGAACGACGCGACGCCCGAATACTTCGTCTATTCGGTCGCCCAGCTCGCGCGTCCGCGCAAGATTCACACGGTGGTCGCGCTGGAAGAGTTCGACGTCCTGACCGCCGCGCTCGTGCGCGAACATCTCCGGCTGCCGGGCATGGGCAGCACCACGGCGCGCCACTTCCGCGACAAGCTCGCCATGCGGATCGAGGCGCGGAACGCCGGAGTGAAGGTCCCCGAGTTCGTCCATGTCCTGAATTATCAGGAACTCGGCGAGTACATGGCGCGCGTCCCCGCGCCGTGGGTCATGAAGCCCCGCACCGACGTTTCCGCCATCGGCATCATGAAGATGCAGGACAGCGAACAGGTCTGGCGCACCATCGACATGCTCGACGCCCGCGACCGGTTGAGCGAACGGTCCAACAATTACGTCCTCGAACAGTTCGTTCCCGGCGACGTCTACCATGTTGACTCGCTGGTCGAAAACGGCGAGGTCGTCTTCGCCGGCGCGCACAAATACGGACGCCCGCCCATGAGCGTCGCGCACGACGGCGGCGTTTTCACGACCCGGACCGTCGAATACGGCTCGCCCGACCACGACGCCCTGATCGACATCAATCGCCGGCTCATTCAGGGATTGAAATTCCGGCGCGGCGCGACCCACGGGGAATTCATCAAGAGCGCGGCCACCGGCGAGTTCTACTTTCTGGAAATCGCGGCGCGGGTCGGCGGGGCCTACATTGCGGAAACCCTCGAAGCCGCGTCCGGCGTCAACATCTGGGCCGAATGGGCGAAAATCGAGATTCTGCGGGGAGAAACGCCCTACGAACTACCCCCGGCGCGCCAGGAATACGGCGGCGTGGCCCTCTGTCTGGCCAGGGAAGAATATCCCGACACGACCCAGTTCAACGATCCGGAGATTTTCTACCGGGTGAAAAAGCGCTATCACGTCGGGCTGGTGGTCCGTTCGCCCGAACTCGCCCGCGTCGAAACCCTCGTCGGCGATTATCGCCAGCGCCTCGAACGCGACTACTGCGCGGTCGTCCCGCCGCTCGAACGGGCGGAATAAGTTTCAGAAATGCGGAATGCGGAATATCGAATGCGGAATGAACACCTTCACGTGGCATTCCGCATTCGATATTCCGCATGAGAGCAGTTTTCATTTGAATACGACCAATCCGCATTCGCGGTGTGCGGAGAGCGCATTGGGTATAGCCCGTAGCCGGAGCGCTTTGGCGAGGCTACGGGTTTCATATTCGTCGAACATGAT
>JAAFHI010000997.1 GCA_013298335.1 Actinomycetota bacterium | reverse complement strand
TCGGGGTGTTGTTGATCGGAACGCCGCCGCAGACGCCATCTCCGATGAACCCCGGCTGATCGGTGCCGTTTTCATAGCCGTAGGCTTCCGCCGCCACCGGGGCCGGTCCAACGACGTGGGTTCCCGGCGCGACGATATCCGGCTTGAAACGACCGTCCTCGCAGGGGCCGCGACCGGAAAAAATGGCCATTTCGTCGGCGCTGTCGGCTTCGTCATCTCCGGTCTGACAACCATCCAGGCCGGAGAACGGATGCACGTTTTCCGTCGCGCCGACGGCAATCGTGTTTTTCCCCGACGCTTCGTCACCGTGCCGCTGGTACCGGGGGCCGCGGTTTCCGGAAGCGAACAGAATCGTCATTTCCTGATTGCCCGGCGCGGCGGCGGCGGCCCCGGTCGGCTGGGCGTCGCGAACCAGCCCGTCATACATCTGGGCCTGCCACGAATAAATTCCGGAACTTCCGCCGCCCCAGCTATTGGAACTGATCCGCGCCCCGTTGGCGAAATCCACCGAAACCATGTTCAGAAGGTTGGGATACACGTAGCCGGGATCGAAAATGACCGAATTCCCCAGGTGGACGAAGGGCGCGACCCCCATTCCGTACCGAAAACCGGAGGCATCGGTGTGCGGATAGGCTCCGAAATTCCGTCCGCCCTGAACACCGGTCGGAACGTAGCCGCCGACAATGCCGAGGTTGAGATGACCGTGGCCGTCAATCGGCATGCCGTTCGCGAAAGCATCCAGGTTTCCGAATCTTCCCTTGTACCGAAAACGCGAAACACCGGTGAGTTCATCCCGGT
Source organism: Actinomycetota bacterium (assembly GCA_013298335.1). Lineage (GTDB taxonomy): Bacteria > Acidobacteriota > Blastocatellia > Chloracidobacteriales > Chloracidobacteriaceae > JAAFHI01. Next base: position 1,435 of record JAAFHI010000997.1, on the reverse strand, counting down.
TCCCGGAACGCCAGAACACAAAGTGGTGGGGACGGACGGGCCCCGCGACCGTGTCCTGCGGCACCGGAGACGAACCGGGCGGATTGATGTCCGCTCCGGAGTCGGTGACGTCCACGATGAATCCCGAAGCATCGAACTGTTCCTGCGTGAATCCCCATTCGGCCAGCTTCGCGAGGTAATCGCCCGGACGCGGCTGATTCCCGATCAGGTTCCCCGCGACGATCATGTTCTGCCGTTCGTCATTCAGCCGGGGACGGCGCGTCGGTTGAATCGACACCAGATCGGCCTGCCCGGCGAACGCCGTCAGCGCGGCGGCGGGCAGTCTGAAATGAAAATTCTCAAAATTTCCGTGATGTTCCGGCTGACCGACCAACTCGCCGCCGAGCGCGCGCAGTCGGTCGAAGGTCGCCGGATTGGCCGCCGGGTCGGACACCAGTTGCCCTGAAAAGTAGGATTGCCCGCCGTTTTCGTTTTTCGCGGTCTCGTAGCCGTAGGCCTGCGGATGCACCTTGAAGACATCCTCGTAATTTCCGTCCCACTGAATGAAGGGCGCGCTCGTCGCCAGTGCCCGAACGCGGTTCCGGGCCGTTTCATCGCCGTAGACGAGATAGGCGTGGCTCGGAATGTACGACACGAGTTTGACGCCCGTGGCTTCGAGCGCCTTCAGCCAGTCGTCCTGAATCGGACCGACGAACTGCACCAGCCGCAACCCCGCCCCGGCGGACACGCCGGCCCGGAGCTTCGCGGCGGCGGGTGAGGCGGTCGAGAGCGGGACGGCATTCAGGGCAATCACGTCGAAATCGGGACGCAGCGTGACGGTTTCGCCGAAATCCGTGTCCCGCGCCGACGTCGCGGAAAGTTCCACGACCGAAAAGGAACCGTACTCGGCGACGGTGCGGGCATTTTTCGCGCGCAAGGACGCCTGTGCCCGGACCGCCGAGGGCGAAGTGCTCCGCTCAACCACGGCTTTCACCCGGTCACCCGGCATGGTGTAGGCGGTCAAATCCGGCGCGGCGGTCGCCGGAGCGTTCCCGCCGTTCTGACCACCGGCATGGATGCCCCGCACCGGAACGGCGAGTTCGAAAGCGAGAAACAGAAGCGGCAACAGCCAGAAGGCGCGACGGCGGAGAAAAGATGATTTCGTCATAATGCTTGAAACGGAAGGGCCTTTGGATTGGCGACGGGGGGTTAGAACGTCAAAACGCCCCGGCGGATTCCCTAACGTCTCAAAATGTCACAGGCGAAATCGGTTCGGCAAGATTTTCGTCACGTCAGTCGGCGTACCCCGCCGGGTGCTTTTCATGCCAGCGCCACGCGGAAGCGACGATGTCGTCGAGGCTGGCGAAACGGGGCGTCCAGCCGAGGACGGCCTTTGCCTTGGACGCATCCGCGACGAGGCTCGGCGGGTCGCCCGCGCGACGGTCTTCAAAACGAA
>JAAFHI010000173.1 GCA_013298335.1 Actinomycetota bacterium | reverse complement strand
TCCAAGTGCTTCGGTGATCAGGGGTTGAATCTCGGCGGCGCTGATGGGTTCGGCGGCGTAATTCGAAAAACGTTCGGCCTGTGCCGGATTGGCGAACAGTCGGGTCTGAACCAGTTGAAATCCGGTCGGGTAGAGCGTTCCCTCTGAGTCTTTTATCGTGGTGCCGAGCAGCAGGTTCGACTTCTGGTTGCGGAAAAGCGATTCCGAGGCATCGGAGAACCGGCGATTTTCAAAAACCGCCCGATCCTGATTGGCTTGCCGGGCCGACCGGGTGGCGTTTTCCGCCGCCGGGGTCAGGGCGCCGATGATGACGATGACGAAACACAGGATCACGATAAGAATCGGCATGACGAGTTTTCCTACTGAATTGGCGAACTGAGGGACTGCTTGGCGGTGACCGGCCCGTTGGAAAGCGAAAAATCGAACGATTTTACGGATGCGTCGATCAGGACCGGTTTGGCGGTAAACCGATAGAACTGACCCGTGACATTTGACGGAGGCGTGGCTGACGCACGAAAGATGAGAATGCCATTATTGGTAAAGACAATCGTGCCGGTGTCGCTCGAGGTGGGGATTCCGAACTGTTCGCGATACTGGCGGGCGGCGAACCCGACGAGTACGTTGACCCGACTTTGTTCCCGACTGAGTCGGTTGGCGACAAAGGCGGTATTGAGCAGGCCGAGAATGCCGACTGTTACGACCGTGATGATCAGCACGCCGATGAGTACCTCGGCCAGAAAAGAGCCGCGCTGGCGGTTGGGGCGAAGTTTCATGTCGCTCACCATCCTTCGTTGACGACAAAGGTCGAGCGTTCCGAAATTTCGGCCCGATTGACGCCTCGTCGTTTGGTATCCATCAGAATTCCCCTGAGATTGACAAAATTGGCGGTCGTGAGGATCGGTGTCCGCATTCCGTCTTTCAGCAGATAGTCGAAGGTGATGTCTGAAAACAGGCTGCGCTCGACGAGCAGCTTGCGTTGGACGGACGTCGAGCCTCCACAGGGATTGGCGCCGGCGGGAAACTCGTATCGAACGAGGCCTTCATCCTCGATCCGGTATTCGATGAGCGCCGAAATCGGGACGAAGAGCATTCCGGCAAGCTCGTCACCCGCTCCGTAATTCGGCGGTGGGACGGGACATTCGCCAACCGTCAGGCAGGGGGATGTCGTGAACGCACCGCGAACGCGCGCCCGGGTCCGGTCGTTTGGGGCCGGTTCCCGCTCCGGGGTGGCATTGGTTACGAACATTCGACCAAATCTTCCTCCGCCGTTGGGCTCAACGCAGATGAATGCCCGATTGGGACCAATGCGGCTGGAAAGTTCGATGGCATTACCCACGACAATCATTTCAGTTGTTTCGTGGGTAACATTTTTGGTGGGCGAGATGCCCGTGAAAATGCGCCCGTCGAATTCTTCTCCAAGGCGAATGCAGCGAAGCCGCCGACCTTCATCCAGGATCTGGACGGCGGCAATCGGCGTGCCTGAGTCGTTCCAGAGGGGGCGGATATCGCCATTTTTGGCGGCCAGAAGAAAACTGGCCTGCTTGATATCCCCGTCAAGGAGTTTGGCTGCCCGCTGCCATTTGTCGGCCAGCAGTGCCTGCGACTGGGTATCCCGAATGGTGGTCGTGGTCACGGCGAGTGTCGTTGCCAGCATCGCCCCCGCAATGGCCAGAATCGCCAGTCCGAGGATGAGTTCGAGCAGGGAAACCCCTTTTGCTTGCAGCCATTTCCGGTTAATTGTCATAGGGGGAGACCTCCTCGCTCGTCTTGCGGGCATGGCTGAGATTTCCGGGGCCGACCAGGCCGCTCCCCGGCTTCGGGGAGGCATTCTGGAAAGTCGCGAGGGCCTGGCGATAGCTTTCAAGTGCGTTCTGGTATTCGGCAATGGCCTGGGCTTTGTCGGGTGAGATGAGTCCGGACGGGGGATAGTTCCGGTTGTCCCTGCATTTCATCCGCAACAGCGCCTGAATGGCCTGCTCGTTGAACGGGGAAAGAGTCAGGGCCTCTTCAAAAGACGGTGCTTGGAAATCACCGCTTTCAGGGACCCGGATAAAGCTTCCAGTGGGATTGCTTCCGGGAGGGAAGGGAGTAGCAAGTTTTTCGGAATAGTATTCAAATGGAGATCCGACCGGTGTAATCGGGTCCAGCGGATTCATTCTTTTTACAAGCCAGAAATAGCGCCCGCCACCGACGGTCAAGGTTTGACGTGACGGGGGTGGGCAATCCACTGCGTTTCCATTGTGATCCAAAACCTGAAGGGTGTATTCATAGGTTCCGGGGGAAGAGGGTGCAGTGAATGTTAGTGAACCGGTTGGAGTCGTTCGGTCAGTCGGTGAAAGCCCAGACCCGCTAATTCTGACGACGCGATCCTGCACGAGGTTCGACACATTCCACTGAACTGTTACCTGGTCATTCGGTTGGACTTTATTTGGGGCCAAAGAAAATTGATTTACCGAGGAACAGGGAACTTGGAATATGCCATTGGTAACGTCTTCTTCGAAGAAGAACTCTTCTGAATCTTGGAAGAATCCATTACATATTCCGGATGTTAACGTCTGATAGAGTGAAGCGCGAATTAAAACTGGATCTTCATTTAAAATTAAAGAGAAAGAGTAATTAATCGGGATTAAATTTGGTGTATTAAAAGAAATTCTTTCTAAGATTTCCCCTTTAGAATTATAAATAGGAAATGAAGTTGCAATTATAAAATTAAGGTTCGTTCCTGTTGTGGTAGCTTGCCCCCTGATTGTAATGTTCCCAGTAAATAGATGAGTTGACGAATTATAACTCCCATTAATTGTATATTCGCGAAATCCGATGGATTCATTAGGGCACCTATTTGAAATAGGGGTTCTAATATTCGCATTTACCAGGGAATATTCACCCTCCGCTTTGACTGAACGAGGGGTAGGTTGCACTGAAAAGCCAGCAAAGATCATTGTTGAAAGTAGAAATAATAAAATGATTCGTCTCATTAAATTTCTCCGTTAGTAATCCTTGGATGTGATTGCAGGCTAAATATCGGCCAAACCATCCTCCACGTCGTTTTGGGGAGAACTAAGGTTTAATAATGATATAGCAACTGGCGTGCCAGTCGCTGCTTAATCCTCTACCGGAGGCCGCCGAATGAGCCGGATCGCCGCCCGGGCGCGAATTGCCAGTTCCGGGTGGGTATCGGAAAGTCCCGAGAGTTGACCCAAAAGATCGGACGTCCGAAGAATCAGTCTCACGACGTCTCCTTCGACCGCTTCAGTTCTTTCCAGCAGTGCTTCCCACTCGTGTTCTCCGTCGGCCCACGTCCAGAGCAGGCGCGCGGCGTCGTAATCGATATACATCGGGCAGTAAATGTCGTGCCGTTCCTGAACGGTCGCAATGGCATGGGCGATGCCCCGGGCTTTGCGGAGCGGCCGCAGGTAATCCTCGCGGGTGGCATCGTCGGACATTGGGAATTCCCGGTCTTCCGCCGCCAGAGCGCCGCACAAAGCCGCGAGATGGCGACCATCCGGGACGTTGAAATAGCCTTCTCGCAGCAGTTCCGCCACGAAGAGCGTGTTTTCGACCCGCAGTCGCGCCGCCCATTCGCCGAGTTGCGTCGGGCGCCAGTCTTCCGTGAGATAGTCGTAGTGGCGCAAAACCTCCACGCAGTCCTCGAACCGATCCCAGAGACCGTTTTCAATGGCGGCGAGCCGTTTGGCCAGCGTTTCGTATTCTTCCCACTGCCGCGTCATCTCGGCGGCGCGGGGGGCGCAGGTCCTTGATTGTGGACAGGTGGAGCAGGCGAACGTCCCCGCGTTGGTTTCGTACCGTTCCAGTGCGCGCTGGGCGCGTTCGAGGTCGTTCAGATGCAATTCGGCGGCTTCCGGCGAGAAGCCAATCGTCTCCGCCGTAAATCTCCGTAACCGTTTGACCTGCTTGCGGGCGGAGCCGAGTTCCCGCGTGATGGTCTGGTACGCGGCGAACGTTTTTGACCGATCCCCCGCTGGACAATCCTTCGCATCCGCGTCGAGCACCGCTTTGGCGCGTGCCACCCGCGGACGGAGTTTCTCGACCAGTTTCAGGTTCTGGAACTGCCGAAAACTCCGTTCGACGAGTTCCCGCGCCGCTTCCGGCGAGAGTTGCTGAAGCAGGTTGAGCACCATTGTGTAATTCGCGCTGAAGCTGCTTTCGAGCGGTTCGGGTGGACTGAGCAGGCGTTCGACGATGACGTTGATGTCCTGGAACGGGCCCGGAATGAATACCGCGAATCCGACCTTGTCGCGGCCCCGCCGCCCCGCGCGTCCGGTCATCTGCGCCAATTCAAAGGCTTTAATGTCGCGATGACCTTCGTCGGAGCGCTGACTGGACGCGGTGATAACGACCGAGCGGGCCGGCATGTCGATACCCGCCGCCAGTGTCGAGGTCGCGAACACCGCGCGCAGCAGTCCCGCCGACATGGCCTTTTCGACGACATGTTTCCAGGCCGGAAGCTGGCCCGCGTGGTGGGCGGCGACACCCCGTTTCAGCATCAGGGAAAACTGGCGGTGCTGACGGATGAACTCGGCTTCATCGTCAAATCCGTCCACGAGGTCCTCGATGCGGTCCTGGTGATCCATCGGCAGATCGCCGAGGCGACCCGAGCGGAAGGAGTCCACCGCTTCGTCGCAACCGCGACGGCTCGGAAGAAAAACGATGACCGGTGTAAGGCGATTCTGAAAAAGCGTTTCGAGGAGATCAGTGTAGGGCGGCGGATCGAGCGGAATGCGCATGAACGGAACGGCTCCTTGAGCGACGGCGTGAGGCACGCCGGGAGCGTCCGACGAGGCTGGAAAAGCGTGCTTTCGCGCACAGTGTTGACTTTGAACGACAGCGATAGTAGCAGACTTCTCGGGCGCGAACGATACGTTCCACGCGCGCCGTCATTCGTGGTCAAGTCCAACGGAATCGTCAGTTTGGAGGGGATTATGGAAATGTTCGAAATCAATGCCGATGGCAGTCAGCACAACTGCACCGTGAAAAAAGTCGATGAAAAGGGCAAGGAGCAAATCTGCAACGGTCATTTGCGCGAGTGGCTGACCGCCCCCGCCGACGTGAACGCGAAGGTTCCCGCCGGGCAGGCGCTGTACCGTTGCCGCCGGTGCGGTGCGGTGTATCACGGCTCGGCCAGGCGTCACCTGCGTGCCGGAAAGGTTTCAAACGACACCCGGCAGCCCCAGGCAAATCTTCCGACCCAGTTCCCGGTCGTCCGATAAAGCCGACTTTACGTTAAATTACTTTAAATTAACGTAATGTCCGCCGCCCGATTCACGTCCGTCAGTCTGACGGTCTTCGGAAAACGCCCGGCAACCTGCGCGTCGTGGGTCACGACCATCAGCGCGGCGTTTTCCTCGCGGCAGAGCGTCAGCATCAACTCCAGCACCGCATCCCGGTTGGTTGTATCCAGCGCGCTCGTCGGCTCGTCCGCCAGAACCAGTTTCGGGCGGTTCGCGAGTGCCCGCGCGATACCGACCCGCTGCTGCTGGCCGGCGGAGAGTTCGCCCGGATAGAAATGCAGCCGCTCGGCAAGTCCAACCCTTCCAAGGAGTTCCGTCGCCCGTGCCTTCGCCGACTTTCCATGGGCGAACATCATTCCCAGTTCAATATTTTCGAGCGCGGTAAAGGCCGGCAGCAGGTGGACCGACTGAAAGACATAGCCGATTTTCTCGGCGCGAAACCGGTCGCGGGCCGCTTCCGACAGCCGGGCAATGTCCGTTCCGTCAATTGAAATACGCCCTTCGGTCGGCGTCAGAATGCCCCCGAGTAGATGAAGCAGGGTGGTTTTCCCCTGCCCGCTTTCACCGACAAGGGCAATCTGTTCTCCGGCGGATAGTGAAAAGGACGGTACGCGCAGCACTTCGACCGTGCCGCCCGCCCGCCCGGCGAACTTCATGACGAGATTGGTGACTTCAAGCATTCGGGAACAGGTGTCGGGTATCGGGTGTCGGGTTTCAGGTTCAGACCCGGATGAGTCGGAGCGATATTGGGCATCGGTATTTTTTGCTGACACCTGAAACCCGACACCCGATACCTTCAGAAATTGAATTTCACCCGCGCGGCGAAGGTGCGGGGCGGGATCACATGCGTCCCGCCGAAGACGGAGAGGAAATTGTATAACCCCTTCTGATTCGTCAGGTTGAGCAGGTGTCCCTGGAGTTCGATTTTGTAACGCTCGGTGCGGAATATTTCATATCCGCCGGAGAGATTCCAAATCGAACGCGGCTTCACCCGCGCCGGGTCACCGGTCAGATCGACGAAGCGCAGGCCAAAGCCCAGGTCGGGATCGGCGGCGACGGCATCCACATCTTCAATCTCCGTCACAAGCCCGCTGTCGTAGCGGAACAGCGCGCCGACCCACCAGCCCTGTTTGCGCTGGTCGTACTGCACGCCGACCTGCGCCGCGAGTTTCTGGTCGTGGTCAATGCGGAACGGCCCCTCGTTGACGAGTTCCGCGACTTCCGGATCAAGAAACAGGCCGCCGGTGAAAGGCGGGATGAAGACCGCCTTTGCCGTGCCGAGGCTCAGATAGCCGCTGAAGCCGTGGCGCTCCGGCACATCGAGCCGGAAATCCGCGCCGCGCAGCTTCGCGCCCGCGAACGCCACCGGGAAGACGATGCCGGTGTTGAGAAACTGCGAGTTGTCCGACGCCTGTTTCGAATCCTTCGTCCAGTAGGCGAAATCTACCCGGAACCAGTTTCGGAACGCCTGCTGGATGCCGACTTCATAGACGTTCTGGCGTTCGGCGCGAACGACCGCCTGCGCCTGTCCCTGCGCTTCCACCACGAACGGCGGCACAAGCGCGCCGACTTGCGGCGAACTCGTCAAAAGCAGGTTTTCGTTGAACGGGGTGAAAAACAGCCGGTTGTATGAGGCCCGCAGGACCGTCCCCGTTTTGGCAATGTTGTA
>JAAFHI010000177.1 GCA_013298335.1 Actinomycetota bacterium | reverse complement strand
GAAGAAGGGATCGAAGGACTGTGCCACATCTCCGAACTCGCCGATCAGCGGATCGAAAAGCCGGAATCGGTGGTCTCGGTCGGGCAGCAGTTGCAGTTCAAAATCCTGAAGCTCGATGAAGGAAGTCGCAAAATCGGCCTCTCCGCGCGGGCCGTCGGAAAAGAAAACGATCCGGGCGACATCAGCAACTACATCAACAATGAGTCGATGACGAGTCTGGGCGAACTGGCCAATTTCTTTACCGACGACAAAGAGTCTCGTTAAGCACGGTTCTGCCGGCTGGATTCAAGTAGATACGCGCCGCCCCATTTTTCCACGGGGCGGCGTCTTCTTTTATGACTTCTCAAGATCGAAAACCACGGATCGTGATTCTGGGCGGCGGTTTCGGCGGCCTCTACACCGCGCTCGCACTGTACTGGGCCGGAACCTGCCTTTCGGCGGACGTGACCCTGATCAATCGGGAACCGACCTTTCTTTTTACGCCGCTCCTGTATGAACTCATCACCGGAGAAGTCGAGGATTGGCAGATCGCCCCGGCGTTCAGGGAGATTCTCCCTTCCCCGATCGATTTCCTGGAGGCGGATATCGAATCCGTCGACCTGACCAAAAAGGAAATCACCTTCCGGGCAAATTCGGCGGCCCGGATGGGTTTCGACATTCTGGTGCTGGCGCTCGGTTCCGAAACCAATCACTTCGGCATTCCCGGCGCTCAGACCAATTCAATTCCTTTCCGCACGATTTCCGACGCCCTCGAACTGAAAAAGCGGCTGGAAGCGCCGATCCTCGACAACCGCCCGGTCACGGTTCTTGGCGCGGGCCCGAGCGGCGTGGAACTGGCCGCCAAGATTTCTGATTTTCTCACTTCCCGACTGTCAGACCGCCAGACAACTCCTGAAATCATCCTGACCGACCGAAGTTCGGAAATCCTGCCGGGTTACGCCGCCGACCTGCGCGAAATCGCGATGGCGGAACTCCGGAGACGAAACGTTTCGGTCAAGCTGGGCTCCGGAGTTCGAAACATCACGTCCGACCGCGTTGAACTTGAAAACGGGACGGCCTTCCCCTCCGGTCTGACGATCTGGACCGCCGGATCCGGCCCTTCCCCGATTCTTCAGACGCTGGGGTGCGTGCTTGACCGTCGGGGGCGCATCCCGGTCGGAAACACGCTCGAAATTCCGGGGCATCCGGGAATGTTCGTGCTCGGCGATTGCGCCAACCCCGGCGACCAGATTCCGGCCACCGCCCAGGTCGCCGTCCGGCAGGCGCAGATCGTCGCCAGAAACGTGGCGGCCCGACTTTCCGGCAACCGGTACCATGAATTCCACTACACGCCGCTGGGAGAGATGCTCTCGCTCGGCCAGGGCGTCGCAGCGGCCAATCTGTTCGGCGTCAAGTTCTCGGGCGCGGCGGGAAATACGGCCCGCCGCCTGATCTATCTGCTCACCCTGCCTTCCCCCGGCCATGCGTTTAAAGTAGGCTTCAGTTGGGCGGGTTCCGCGCTGGAAGACCTGCTTAAAGGATTCGATTGACGGACACAGCCTCTTACTCCTTGAAAGAAGTCGGTTTCATCCTATGGCTGTTTTTGTAACCGGCGGCGCCGGATTCATCGGTTCGCAGTTCATTCGGGACTGGGTCGCCCGATACCCCGAACAAACACTCATCAATTTCGACAAACTGACCTATGCCGGAAACCCCGACAACCTGATCGAAGTCGCCGATCACCCGTCCTACAGTTTCATTCAGGGCGACATCTGCGACGCGGACAGTCTCCGGGCGGCAATTCCGGAACAGTGTGACGCCATTGTCCACTTCGCCGCCGAATCCCACGTGGACCGAAGCATTCACAGCGCCTCCGAATTTGTCCGCACCAATGTGCTCGGGACGCAGGTCCTGCTCGACGTGGCGCGGGAACGGAAAACCCGGCGGTTCCTCCATATATCGACGGACGAAGTCGGCGGAAGCATGGCCGACGACGAGTATTACCGCGAGGATTCCCCCTACGCCCCGAGCAGCCCCTACGCCGCCAGCAAGGCCGCCGCCGAACATCTGGCCCGCGCCGCCCACCATACCTTCGGATTTGACGTAGTCCTGACCCGGACGAGCAACAACTACGGGCCGTTCCAGTTTCCGGAGAAACTGCTTCCGCTGGCGATCTCGAATGCGCTGGAAGACCGTCCGATTCCGGTGTACGGCGACGGCCTGCAAGTCCGGGACTGGGTCCACGTCGCCGATAACTGCAAGGCGCTGGCACTGGTACTGGAAGGCGGGAATTCCGGGGAGACCTACCACATCGGCGGACGGCTGCCGCTTCCCAACCGGGACGTCCTGCGGCTGCTCCTTTCCGTTCTCGGAAAACCCGAAACCCTGCTCACGCAGGTCACGGACCGACTCGGCCATGACCGTCGCTACGCCGTGGACTGCACGAAAATCGAGCGGGAACTCGGATGGACCCCCGAAATTGCCTTCGAGGACGGCCTGAAACGGACCATTCAGTGGTATCAGGACAATTCGGCGTGGGTCAATCGGGCCAAAAGCGGCGAATACCGGAATTACTACCAACACCAGTACGGCGGGGACATCCACGAACCGGTCCCCTGAACCGACAACCGAAAGGAGATCAGACACGTGCCAATCGATATCGATCAGAAGAGTGTCCTCAAAATCGCCCGGCTGGCGAATCTCGAACTCACCGCCGGGGAGACGGAGCAGTTCACCGTCCAACTGGGCGCCATCGTGAAGTATTTCGACAAACTCAACGAACTCGACACCACCACGACCGAACCCATGCTTCACAGTACCCTGAGCGGTGCCCCGGAGGCCTGGAGTCGCCCCGACGAACCTCATGCCAGCCTGGGACAGGAAAAGGCGCTTTCGAATTCACCCGATGCGGCTGAAGGACATTTCAAAGTTCCGCGGGTGCTGTAACGGTTGAAACCGGACGGATGACAATGCGATAAAGGATTGTTTTCCCAAACCTCAGTCACTGGCGAAGCTGTCTTATGTCTTCGGGTCTCCCGCGGAGGATATTTCTTTTGCTCCTGTTGGCGTTTGCGGTCTGCCCCACGACCTTCGGGCAAACCACCGCAAACCCGAAGGAGACCCTTCCCGCCAACCTGCCGACCATCGAGGCCCCAGACGGGATACCGATTCAGTTTCTGCCTTCCACCAAGGTTTACACCGACCAGAACGGACTCCCCCAGAATTCTCTGACCTCGATCGTGACGGATTCAAAGGGGTTTCTCTGGGTCGGAACGCAGGATGGCGCGGCGCGGTTCGACGGACAGAGCTGGACGACGGTCAACATGCCCGAGCGCGCCACCTCGAACTGGATTCGGACCATCCTGGTTCGTCGAAACGGTGAAATCTGGTTTGGAACGGAGTCCGGCGGGATTTTCGTCTACTCGAACGGCGGGTTCACCGCCAATTTTCGCAACGGCAAGGAATCCTTTCCGGTCAACAGCGTCTATGACCTGATTGAAACCAACAAGGACGATCGGTCGGTCGTGTGGGCCGCCACCTTCGGCGGTGGGCTCGGTCGCTTCGAAAACGGGAAATGGACCTTTTTCAACCGCCTCAACAGCAGTCTTCCGGATGACAATACACGCTGCCTGCTGGCGACCGAGGAAACCGACGGTTCCGGCGTGATCTGGGTCGGCACGATGTCCGGACTCGGTCGTTTGCGGAACAACCAGTGGAAAGTGTTTACAACCGCCGACGGTCTGCCGGACCCGCAGGTTCGGTGCCTTCGGGAAACCGAAACCGAAACCGGCGAGAAAACGCTCTGGGTCGGGATGTACAAGGGCGGCCTCGCCTCGTTCCGGAGGGGGGTCTGGAAAAACGAAGCCGCCAGCATCGGGGGCGCCACCTACATTCGAACCATCTACCAGACGGTTTCCCCGCTAGGCGAGAAAACGCTCTGGGTTGGAACGAACAGCGGCGGTCTGGCCTTCCTGAAAAACGGACAGTGGGGACTCTACACGGTGGCCTCGGGGGTCATTCCAAACAGCGAAGTCACAAGCATCCTGGAAACCCATGTCGGAAATGGGCCGCCCCTGCTGTGGGTTGGGACCAACAGCGGGGGGCTGGCCCGCCTTCGGCTGGGCAAATGGCAACGGGTCATCATTCCCCCGGACACGGTCCCGCTGGTCGGCGTCAAATCACTGCTTGAGACAAAAGGCCCGGATGGCCGAACGACCCTGTGGATCGGAACCCGGGGAAATGGCCTTGCCAGATTCGACAACGACAAATGGGAGGTCTTCAGGCCGGAAGAGGGTAAATTCCCCCACCGGCTCTGCGGCAGTCTTTGCCAGACGTTCAAGGTGACCGGAGGAGAGGCCATCTGGGCCGGGACCGGCGGCGGCGGTATCGCGCTTTTTCAAAACGGAACGCAAACGAACTTCACCAAGGAAAACAGCGGCCTTCCCGACAACAACGTCTGGGCCTTTCTGGAATCGGTCGATTCGGACGGCACGCCCATTCTGTGGATCGGAACGGAAGGCGGGCTGACAAAATACCGCAATGGAACCTGGACGACCTTTACCACGGCCAATTCGGGTCTCCCCCACAATTACGCCGCGGCACTGGCCGAAATCATCGAAGCCGACGGCACGCGGAGCCTGTGGGTCGGAACCTTCGGCGGCGGTCTCGCCCGTCTGCACAACGGGGCCTGGGAGGTTCTTCGCGCCGAGGATAAAACCTTTCCGAACAACGTCGTGCGCGCCCTGACGCTCACGAGGGCCAAAAATGGAAAAACGACGTTGTGGGCCGGGACCTACGGCGGGGTGACCTACCGGACCCTCGACGACCCGAACTCGAAATGGGTCACGATCTCCGACGCCACCACGCCCGCGCTTCCAAACAACGTCATCTACGAAATTCGTCAAGACTCGCAAAGCCGGGTGTACCTGTTCACCAACCGGGGCGTCGTCCGCCTGAAGCCGACCGAAAACGGGGAATGGGATAAGCCAACGCTGGAAATCTTCAATACCGAGGAAGGTCTTCCAAGCAACGAATGCAACGGCGGGGCGGCGCTGGCCGACCGGGAAGGGCGGATCTGGACCGGTACGATCGCCGGTCTGACCATGCTGGACACGACGACCGAGAGCACGACGCTGAACGTGGGCGTTCCCTTCATTCAGTCCCTGCGGGTCAACGGCCAGGAAACCGCCGGCGATACCCTCGCGTTCTCCCATGACCACAACAATCTGGTCTTCGAATATATGCTGCTGAGTTATTTCCGCGGCGAGGAATCGAGGTTTTCAACCCAGCTTGTCGGATACGACCGGGAACCGACCCCGTGGCTGCCGGATACCAAACGGACGTTCACCAACCTCCCGGAGGGCAGTTACGAGTTCCGGGTGTGGAGCCGGGATTACAACGGAAATCAGAAAGCGGCCAAATCCGTGAGTTTCGTCATCCGGCCGGCGTGGTGGGCAACGTGGCTGGCCTATTTTCTCTATCTGGTCGCGTTCTGCGTGGTCGGATACCTGCTCTTCAAGTGGCGGGTCAAGGTCCTTCAGCAGCGCAATCTCGAACTTGAGGAAAAGGTGGCCGTCCGCACCAACGAGCTGGCCGAGAAAAATGACCAGCTTGACCGCAAGATCAGTGAACTCAACCACAAGAACGACGAACTGGGTCGCAAGAACAACGAACTGGCCGAGGCGCAACGCCGGACCGACCTCGTGTTCGGCGCCCTCGCCGAAGCCCTTCCCGGCACGGTTCTCGACAACAAATACCGTCTGGACCTGAAAATCGGCGCGGGCGGATTCGGGGCGGTCTTCGAAGCCACCCAACTGAGCCTGAATCGAAAAGTGGCGGTCAAGGTTTTCCGGCCTTCGGCGGGCAACGACTCCGCGGAGGCGCTGGAACGGTTCCGCCAGGAGGGAATCTCCGCCTGCCGCATCAACCACCCGAACGCGGTGGCGATTCTCGACTCGGGAGTTTCCACCGACGGCATCGCCTTTCTGGTCATGGAACTCCTGCGCGGCTACTCCCTCGCCGACGATCTTCACCGACGTGACCGGCTTTCGTCGCGACGCTGCGCCGAAATCCTGATTCCGGTCTGCGAAGTACTCCAAATTGCCCACACGGAGGGCGTCATTCACCGCGACATCAAGCCGGACAACATCTTTCTTCACCAGACCAAGGACGGCGAGGTCGTCAAGGTGGTGGATTTCGGGGTCGCGAAACTGATGGGCGAAAGCGCCTCGGTCGTCAACGGGACGCTTTCGGGTGTCGGTTCGATTGTGGGAACGGCCTTTTACCTCGCCCCGGAACGGATCAACGCCATGCCCTATGACGGGAAATCGGACGTCTACAGCATCGGCGTCACCCTCTATCAGATGCTGACCGGAAAGCTTCCCTTTTCATCCGGCAGCACGTTCATCAGCGTGGCGCTCATGCATGTCACGCAGACCGCCCCGTCCCCAAAAACCTTCTCCGCCGACATTCCGGTCGAACTCGACGAACTCGTCATGCGGACACTTTCCAAAGACCCGGAGGATCGACCGACCGCCGGAGAACTGGCGGAATTGCTGGCCCCGTTCACCGAAGGCGAACGTTCCCAGGAAAGTCTTGCCATCATCTCCGTTCCCCGCCCCGTCGAATCGGGCCAATCCGATTCCTTTTCTTCAGCGCCAACCCTGATCGGTCACGGGCTGGGGAAAAAATCGGTCAGCTCGGGTGAAAACAGATCATGAACATGTTTGCTTCCAGGCGGATTTTGGGGACATTCGGGCTGGCGATCCTCCTCCTCTTCGGCGTCGGCACATCGCCGGCGGGAACGTCGTGCTTCGCCCGTCAGGAGGACCCTTTCCTGTTCG
>JAAFHI010000987.1 GCA_013298335.1 Actinomycetota bacterium | reverse complement strand
CCGCTCGGTCAGCGTGTCGTAGTAGCTGTCCGGCACGACCTGGAATTCGACGCCGTTCGCGCGCAGTTGCGAAATCGAGGCCACGATGTCGGTGCTCGTGATGGCGATGTGCTGCACGCCGGGACACCCGTAAAAATCAATGTATTCTTCGATTTGCGAGCGCTTCCGGCCTTCCGCCGGTTCGTTGATCGGCAGTTTGATGCCGAGGTTCGGACTTGCCATCACCTTCGAGCGCAGCGCGGTGTAGTCGGTGCTGATGTCGTTTTCGTCGAAGTGCCGGAACTGGAAGAAGCCGAAGACATCCTCGTAGAACTTCACCCACGTTTCCATTTCGTTCCAGCCGACGTTCGCCACGACGTGGTCGATGCGGTGGAGGTGCGTTTTGCTCGGCGACGGCATGTTCAGGACCTTGAAACCCGGCAGCAGCGAGGTGCCGTCGGCCCGCGCGACGAAGCGATGCACCGTTTCGCCGTAGACCGAGATTTCGGCCATCGTGACGCCGGCTTCGGTCGTCGGCTCGAACACCGGCTTCGCGCCGCGCGCGACCGCGAGTTCGAAATCCGCCGCCACGTCCGAGGTTTTGAACGCTACCGCGTGGACACCGTCGCCGTGCTTGCGGACGTGGTCGGAAATCGCGTGATCCGGCGACAGCGCCGCTGTCAGGATGATGTTGATGGTGTCGTTTTTCAGCGCGTAGGACACCTTGTCGCGGACGCCCGTTTCAGGGCCGCGAAACCCGACGACGTCGAAGCCGAAGGCGAACCGGAAGAAATAGGCCGCCTGCTTGGCGTTGCCGACGTAGTACTCGACGTGGTCGAAGTCGTTGACCGCGAGCGGCGTGACGGAATGGTGCGCGAGGGATTCTTTCGGAGCGGACATGGCGGATGGACTCCTTGGACGATAAAAGATGAAGAAGAACGTATTTTCCTCACCTTACTCCAATTCGGCGGGCTGAAAACGGGCCAATTTGTCTGAACGCGCACGGTTTCCCCAGCCGTTGACGCGGTTTCGCCACCCGTTAGCCCCAGTCAGGCCTCAACGGATGGCGAAATTCTCAATTCTCAATTCTCAATTACTTCGCTGCGTCGAGCCAGTCGGCGACCATCGCCGACATGGTTTTGACGCCAACCGCGATGGCACGTTCGTCGGGGTCGAAATCCGCCGTGTGGAGCAGTCCGGTCTTCCCTTCCGTCTTGTTGGCGACGCCGAGGAAGTAAAAGATCGCGGGCGTCCGGTTGGCGAAGTATGCGAAATCCTCCGAGACCATCTGCGCCCGGACCTGCTGGACGTTGCCCGCGCCGTTGATGCGCCGCATGGTCGGCAGCATGGCGTTGACGAGCGGCGTGTTGTTCGCCGTGACCGGCACGAACCGCTGGTAGTCGAGTTTGTATGACGCGCCGAAACTGTCGGTCACGCCCTTGAGAATCTGGTTCATCATCGGCTCGATGCGGTTGTGGACCTCCTCGTTGAGCGTCCGGACGGTGCCTTCCAGTTGGACTTCGTCGGCGATGATGTTGAAGCGGTTGCCGCCCCGGACGCTCCCGATGGAAATCACGAGCGGTTCCTGGGTGTCGATGCGGCGGCTGCGGATGGTCTGCAACTGCTCGATGGCCGTCGCCGCGACGACGATGGCGTCCACTCCCTGATGCGGGGCCGCGCCGTGCGAGCCTTTACCCTGAATGGTGATGAGAAACCGGTCGGCACTCGCCATCGCCGCCGACTCGCAGTAGCCGATCTGGCCGACTTCGAGAAACGGCATGCAGTGGAGGCCGAAAATGGCGTCGGGCGCGGGATCGTCAAACGCGCCTTCCTTCAACATCAGCGGCGCGCCGCCCTCTTCGCCGCGCGGCGGGCCTTCCTCGGCGGGCTGGAAGATGAACTTCACCGTGCCGCGCAGTTCATCCTTGTGCTTCGAAAGGAGTTCCGCGACGCCGAGGCCGACCGTCGTGTGGATGTCGTGTCCGCAGGCGTGCATGACGCCCTTGTTGACCGACTTGTAGGGCAGGTCGTGGCGCTCCTCGATGGGCAGGGCGTCCATGTCGGCCCGGACGGCAATCACCTTCCCCGGCAGTTTCCCGCGCAGGATGCCGATGACGCCGTGGCGAGCGACGTTCGTTTTGACTTCGAATCCCAGCGCGCGCAGGCGGTCGGCGACGACCTTGCTCGTGCGCTCCTCGCGATTGGAAAGTTCGGGGTTGGCGTGAAGATCGCGCCGCGTCTCGACGAGGCGGGCGTACATCGCCTGCGTTTCCTCG
>JAAFHI010000038.1 GCA_013298335.1 Actinomycetota bacterium | reverse complement strand
TGTTATTCCATCCTGCTTGCAAGTGAATCCAATTCGCCCGCCTGACCCGTAGACGGCTCAGACCCGCCAATTGGTCCACGACGTACAGTGCCGTGTGGTTTCCACGGGCATGAACACCGATTTTTGGTCAATGTATCCAAAGGAAACCGCCAGATCTGGAATTTTCTCCCATCCGGCCGCAAGCCGCCCGGTTCTACCCCGCGAGACGGCTTGCTCGGCAACCTCAACCCTCTCCCTCGAATTTTTTCTTGTTCGAAATGAACCTTCACCGTGGCGAGGCTCATTCCACGCTCTTCCGAACCGGTGAAGATCGCTTCCCACTCACTTTCCACGACAACTTGAAAGGATATTCCATGAACGGATTCGCGAAGATCGGCTTTTTTATGCGATCGGCCGTTGTCTGCCTGCTGGCCGGGATGTTTTGGCTTTCCGGCGCGACCGGCCAGGCCCAGTCACTTTCCACCGAGGTGGCGTACGCGGTCATCAACACCCAACTCTATCGGGTCAACCTTTCGACCGGCGCGGCGACGCTGGTTGGCAGCATCGGCTCTCCCTCTCCGGTTCGTTCCATCGCCATTGCCCCGACCCCGGACACGATTTTCGGTCTGACCACCGTGGGCACCCTGGTTTCGTTCCAGGCGCTGACGCCCGGCCAGGTTGAAACGTCGGTCACCATCACCGGCTTGCAGTCGGGCGAAGAGATCGTCGGCATGGACTTCCGTCCTTCGGTGTTCCCGACCGCGACCCTTTACGCTGTCGGTTCGACGAACCGGCTCTACATCATCAACACCGCCACCGGCGTCGCGACGCAGGTCGGTTCGGGCACGTTTTCCACCGGCCTGAGCGGAACGCGGTTCGGCGTCAATTTCAACCCGCGTGCCAATGCCAACAACAATCTGCTTCGCATCGTCAGCGACAACGGGCAGAACTTCCGGATCAACCCGGACACGGGCGCGGTCGCCGGCGTCGACACGGCCCTGAACCCCGGCACTCCGCAGGTCGTTGCCACGGCCTATTCGGAAAACTTCCCCGGCGCGAACTCGACCCCGAATCCGACGCCTCCCCCCGCCACCAACACGACCACCCAATATGACCTTGACGCATTCAACAGCACCCTCGTCACTCAGGGCGGCGTCAACGGCCAGGTCGGCGGCGGTCCGAACGGCGGCGTGCTCACGACTGTCGGCTCCCTTGGCGTGACCATTTCCGGTCCGGCCAGCCTCGACATTTCCAACCGCTTCACGTTCCCGAATGGTCGGGTCGGCACTGCCTACAACCACTCCGTGTTCGTTTTCCAGGGCACCGGTTCGTATACGTTTGGCGTGACCGCCGGCGCGCTGCCCACCGGTCTGACCCTGTCTTCCGCCGGTGTGCTTTCGGGAACGCCCAGCGCCGCGGGCACCTTCAACTTTGACGTGACGGCCACCGGTACCGGCGGTCCCTTCACCCGTTCCTATGCCGTGAGCATTGCCGCCACGACTGCCGGGAACGTTGACAGCCAGGTTTCGTTTGTCGTCACGCAGCAGAACCTCGGTGGCGTCGCCCCCGCGTTCTGCACGGGCCTCGGCTACAACGGAACGCAGTACAACCTCAACGTCACGCTGACCAACATCAGCACCAACACCCTCACCAATCCGTTCTATCGCGTGATTGAACTCCAGGCCGCCAACGGCGTGCCCCCGGTCAATCCCTTCCGTCTGCGTTCGGCGGACGATTTCAACGCCGCCGCCTGCTCCGGCGGTCTGGTCGGCTCGACCCAGGCGATTGCTGCCTCGATGCCGCCCCAGAACGCTCAGGCGACCAACTTCCAGATCGTGCTCCCCCAGGTTCGTCGGTTCCGCTTCATCGTCAGCGTCTTCGCGACGATCGGTTCGGTCCCGCCGCCAATCAACTCCCCGGATGTCGAAACTCCGGTCAACCGGAAGGGCCGCGCTTCGGCGTCGCCGCGCCTCATCGGAAAGATTTCGGTTGAAGTGACCGGCTTCGACAAGTCCGGCAACCCGATCCTTTCCGCCACGTTCGTTCCCGAAAAGGGTGCGCCGAGCACCTTGAACATGTCGAACGTCAAGGCCACCCTGGTTCGTTAGTCGTATCGGGGTTCGTTTTCGAACGAATCGGCGGGCGGTGTTCTTCGGAACATCGCCCGCTTTTTCATGGGCGCCGGAACTGGTATGGGGACGTTCATTGGATTCCGGCCATTCTGATCCCTGATTCCTGGCCCCCGATCCCTTTTCCTGCCCCGGTTTGCGCTTTCCCCCGTGGCGTGAAAACATCGCGCGCTTTTCATCCTTATATACATGCGGTGATCGGACGATGGCGGCACAAGTCGGATTTTTACAGCTTATTCGGGCCAACCCGGCGTTTCGGCGGGTCTGGTCGGCGCAGATCGTCAGCGAAATCGGCGACTGGCTGAACTATGCCGCGCTGATGCAACTGATTCATCGCTACACGCCGGGGGCGGAAGGCGCGGGCTGGCTCATCATCCTGCAAATGCTGATGTTTCCGCTGCTCAGTCCGATTGCGGGCGTGGTCGCCGACCGGTTCGACCGGCGGACCGTGATGATCATCACCGATCTGTCGCGGATGGTGGTCGTGCTCGGTTTTCTGTTTGTGGACGGGCCGTCGAAGTTGTGGCTGCTCTATGGTCTGGCCGGCGTTCAGGCGTCGCTGGTGGCCTTTTTCGAACCGGCGCGACAGGCACTGATTCCCGCCGTTTCTAAACCGAACGAACGGGTGGCCGCCAACGGCCTTTCGAGCGTGACCTGGTCGGTGACGCTCGGCGTCGGCGGATTTCTGGGCGGCCTCATCGCCGACCGGTGGGGAATTTCAAACGCGTTTCTGTGCGATTCGGCCTCGTTTCTGGTATCGGCGAGCATTCTCTGGCGAATGCCGCAGTACAAACGGGTGGAAACGACCGACGCGGCGGCGAAGGAACGCGGCGGCGGATTCCTCGCGGCGGTGAAGTACCTCGGGTCCAATCCGGCGGTGCTGGCGGTCGTGCTGGTGAAAAGCGGGATTTCCATCGCCGGCAGCGGTGTCTGGCTGCTGGCGGTCGTCTATGGACAACAGATTTTTCCGCTCGGAAACGAGGGCGCGCTGTCGGTCGGCATCCTCAACGGGGCCCACGGGCTGGGGGCGCTGGTGGGGGCGATTTTCACCGGGTGGTACATGCGTTTGCCGCGCCTGAGCATCGCCTGGGGGATTCTTCTTTTGTTCTTTCTGCGGGCGTCGTTCTTCGGCATCTGGGGTTTTGCGCCGAATCTGTGGGTGGTCGTGTTCGCGACGATTCTGATTACGGCCTGCGGAAGTCTGCTCTGGGTGTCGAGCACGACGATTTTGCAGCGCATGATCCCGGAAGACCTCCGCGGGCGCATCTTTTCCATCGAGTTCGGACTCATGACGCTTTCGATGGCGGGATTTCTCTGGCTCATCGGCCACGCCCTCGACGTCTGGCACCTGACGGCCCGGACGGTGACCTTCGGAACGGCGGGCGCGGCGGGACTGGTCGCCGTTTTGTGGATGATCGTGATTCTGGTGTGGCCGATTGACGCCGTCGCGGAGTCCTTCGACGTTTCGGAAGAGCACCTTTCGCGGAACCCCGTCTGACATCGAACGTCAAAGCAGGCGGAATAGGATTTTCTTTCAAGGAGCGCACTCACATGTCGAAACGCGCACTCGTCTTCATCACCGGAATCGCCGTCGCCTTCTCGATGTTCGGCGGCATCAGCGAATCACAAACCAGACGGAAACCGAAACCGGTTTCGAAAACGCCGGCCAGGCCGTCACCCGCGAAGGAGAATGTTCCCGTGACCACCGATCCCAGGGATGCCGCCGTCGGCAACAACCGTTTTGCGCTGGCACTGCTGCACCAACTTGGTAAAACGTCGCCTGAAAACACCTTTTTTTCGCCCTACAGCATTGAAAGCGCGCTGGCCATGACGTCGCTCGGCGCCCGCGGCGCGACGCTGACCCAGATGAACGCCGCCCTTCAGTTTCCGAACGGCATTCCGCACCGGGCCCTCGCGGCCCAGAATGAACTGCTCAACGCCAAGGGCGAGCGGCCCTACGTGCTGGCGGTCGCCAACGCCCTCTGGGGACAGGCGGGAACGCCCTTCCAGCCCGATTTTCTGAAGGATTCCGGTACGTTTTACGGGGCGGGCCAGCATTCGGTCGATTACAAGGGCAATCCCGAAGGCGCCCGGAAAACCATCAACGACTGGGTCGAGAAACAGACCAACGCCAAAATCACCGACCTGCTGCCGAAGGGAAGCGTCACCCCGGCGATGCGGCTGATTCTGACCAACGCGATCTACTTCAAGGGAGACTGGGCCTCGAAATTCGACAAGGACGGCACGAATCCCAACGACACCTTCAAACTCGCCGCCGGAGGGACCTCGACGGTCGCCATGATGAACCGGACCGGGAGCTACAAATACTTTGAAGGCAACGGATTCCAGGCGCTGACCCTGCCCTACAAGGGGAATGACCTCTCGATGGTCGTCTTTCTGCCGCGCCAGCCGAACGGTCTGCCCGCCTTTGAAAAAACGCTGACCTTCGAGAACCTCACGACCTGGACGACCCAGGGAAGTGCCCGCGAGGTACAGGTCGGATTGCCGAAATTCAAGCTGACGTCGTCGTTTGGGCTTGGGCAGCAACTGGGCGCGCTCGGGATGAGCCTCGCCTTCACGCCGCAGGCCGATTTTTCGGGCATGTGTACGGCGGAGCAGCTTTTCATCAGCAGCGTCGTCCACAAGGCGTTTGTCGACGTGAATGAAGAGGGAACGGAGGCCGCCGCCGCAACCGGCGTGCTCATGCAGACGACGTCCATCCGCCAGCCGACCCAGCCGGTCGTTTTCCGGGCCGATCACCCGTTCCTGTTCGTCATTCGCGACAACCGGAGCGGCGCGGTGTTGTTCTTCGGTCGGGTGACCAACCCCGCCGGATAGTCCTGGAGTCTTGGGAGTCTGGAGGGTCTTGGGAGTCTTGGGCGTCGCATAGTTTGTAAGACTGTTCTGTGGTTGATTGGTTCATCTGGCTGAATCCGCCGGGTCTCCCGGACTCCCAAGACCCTCCAGACTCTCAAGACGCCCGAGACTTCGGATTTTTCATTGCGTAAGCCAATTCAATAAGCGATGTTGAAAGGAAGCGGAAACAAACCGCTTCCTTTTTTCAATCCCACCTTTTTCCCCACAGACTGCGAGACGCCGTATGGGTCGTCAGTTTGCTGAAGAAATTTACGCCGAAGGAACAAGCGTAAACTCCCGGACCGATTTTTGGCGGGCCGTGCTGGAGCTGATGAAACCGCTGACCTGGTTTGCCCCGATGTGGGCGTTCCTGTGCGGTGCAATCAGCAGCGGCTCGTCCCCTTCGATGGAGTTCATCTGGAATCTGTTTCTCGGCGCGCTTCTGGCGGGCCCGCTGATGTGCGCCATGTCGCAGGTCATGAACGACTTCTGCGACCGGGAGGTGGACAAGATCAACGAGCCGAAGCGTCCGTTTCCGTCGGGACGGATTTCGGAATCGCAGGGCCTCTGGCTGTGCGCCGCGCTTACGGGGCTGTCGTTCGGGATGGCGTGGGTGGTCGGCGAATGGCGGGTGCTGGCGATTACCTTCGCGGCGTTCGTGATGTCGCTGCTTTACAGCGCGCCGCCGGTGCGCGGCAAGCGCAACGGATGGTTTGGAAACGGCCTCGTGAGTTTTGCCTATGAAGGCGTGGCCTGGGCGACGGGCTGTCTGGCGGTTTCGGGGACGCTGCCCAAGTGGAGCTGGATCGGCGCGGTGCTCTACAGCATCGGCGCGCACGGCATCATGACGCTCAACGACTTCAAGAGCGTGAAGGGCGACACCGAACTCGGCATCCGTTCGGTCCCGGTTCAACTGGGCGTCAAACTCTCGGCCTGTGTCGCTTCGACCATCATGGACATTCCGCAGGCCATCTGCGTGGGGATTCTCGCCTGGAACGGTTCGTGGGGATGGGCCTTCGTTCTGCTGGCGCTGCTCGTGACGCAGTTACCGCTTCAGGTGAAGCTGATTCGTGATCCTGAAGCGCGCGCGCCCTGGTACAACGCCACCGGCACGACGCTTTATGTTTTGGGGATGATGGCCTTTGCCATCGCGATCCGATAACAAAGGCCGAGGACCGAAAGAACCCTATGCGTATCATTGTCTATACCGGAAAAGGCGGAGTCGGAAAGACCAGCGTGGCGGCGGCGACGTCGGTCCGGTTGGCCCAACTCGGCTACAAGACGCTCGTGATGAGCACCGATCCGGCGCACAGCCTGTCGGATTCCTTCGATGTTCCGCTGAAGTCCGAGCCCATGATGCTTGCCGACAATTTGTACGGCCTGGAAACGAACGTTTACGAAGACCTCGAAAAAAACTGGGGCGTGGTGCGCGAGCATTTCGCCGAAATCCTTGTCAGTCAGGGCGTCAACGGCGTTATGGCCAACGAATCGGCCATTCTGCCGGGGATGGAGGAACTCTTCAGCCTGACCCGCATTCGCGAATACCGCGAGAGTAACGAGTTTGACGTGGTGATCGTGGACGCCGCGCCGACTGGCGAGACCCTGCGGCTGCTGTCGATGCCGCAGACCCTGAGCTGGCTGGTGCGCCTGGTGCGGGGCATCGAGAACTCGTTCGTGGCCCCGATTGTGCGTCCGCTGGTGAGTTCGACGCCGAAACTCAAGAAGTACATGGCCTCCGAGCGTGTGTTCACCGAGGTGGACCGGATGTTCAAGAATCTCGAAGCCATGCAGACGATTCTGTGTGATGACGAGATGACGACGGTTCGGCTCGTGATGAACGCCGAGAAGATGGCGATCAAGGAATCCAAGCGGGCATTGACCTACCTGAACCTGTACGGCCTGCTCGTGGACGGCATCGTCGTCAACCGCCTGCTTCCGATGGAGGAAGACAGCGGCTTTCTGGAAGGCTGGAAGCAGGTTCAGCGAAAGTACCTCGGCGAAATCGAGGATTCGTTCCACCCGCTGCCGCTGCTGCGCGCCCCGATGTATGGCGGGGAAGTCGTCGGCATCGAACGCCTGCGCATGCTGTCCAGGGATTTGTTCGGCGATACCGACCCCTCGATCCGGATGCACTCCGAGCGGCCGTTCGAGATGCAGAAAACCGAGAACGATTGCCGGATCAAGATTCGCCTGCCGTTTCTGGAGCCGGATCAGCTCGAAACCTGGATTACGGGCGACGAACTGGTCATCCAGATCGGCAGCCAGCGCCGGATGGTCGGATTGCCGACCTCGATGATGGGTCTGGAGCCCAGTTACGCCGAATATCAGAACGAGTGGCTCAGCATCTGCTTCGAAGCCCCGGTCGCCGTCTAAAAAAAGTGGAGAATTGAGAATTGAGAATTGAGATTTCCCGAAGGTGAGATATAAGCTGTAGCCAGATACTCGCTGTCGGAAAAAATCTCGGTTTCCGCGCCGTCCATCTTCCTGAGAATCTGAAATGTTTTGGAATTGAAATTCTCAATTCTCAATTCTCAATTCTCGGTTCACGTTCGTCCCCAGTTCACACCTCATTTTTTCCATCCGAACTCGGAGGACAATTACTTATGGGTCAGTTCAAAAAAGTCGTCGATTCCATCGTGGAAATCGGTGAAATCAACCTCGAAGGCCACATCAATCTCGTTGGTGACATCTACCGCGCGATTGCCTACAACTTCGACCGCCTTCAGGGGCGCATGTTCGACAATCTGTATGATGGCGGCGGCGCGCGACGTTCCGTTGCATCCGGCGGCGCGGCGGGCAAGAGCACCGCTTCGCGGTTCACGTCCGAAGGATAAAGCCGCTTTCGGTTTCACCCGTGTCCCGAGGTCTTCCTGGCCTCGGGACTCGAGTCCTTGCCGGGAATTTTCAATTGAAGATTTTCGATTTGAACTCGCCAGTCCTTCCTCTTCATCTTCAGTCATTCCACATCGTGCCAGGAGTGGAAGCAGGCCGGGCACTGCTTCGCGGTCGGCGTGTGTGCCAATGCGCCGCATTTCGGACAATTGTTCAGGAAGATATCCTGCCGCCGTTCCTGCATCAGTCGTTCAACCACTCTTGAGGCAAAAGCTTCATACCCATCTTTCATCAGTTCACGAACTTCCGGGTCGATTGATATCTCCCGTCGGAGTCGTGATCGAAGTGCGTCAGAGCCGTATTGGGATTTGTCCTGGAAGAAAAAGGAGCGGTTTGCAGCCGTCTCGATATTGGTCATCAGGTGGCTGAAGTAAACCAGCACATATCGATTCAATGGGTTTGGCATGTTCTGGTTGCCTTTCGGTAATCACAGAGCCGACGCTGACTGCACAATCGAAAATCTTCAATCTTCAATCGTCACTTCAACAATTGCCTTGCCTCGTCGAAGGCCGTTCAGTACGTTCGAAAGAGTACCGAGTTTCCAACAAACAACCCCATTTCCGTCAAGGAGTGATGCCATGTCAGGAGCGTCTGTCGCGCTTCCGGTGCCTTACGTCGGCAAACACGTCGAGCGCAAGCATGTGGAAGAATTCTTTCAATTTCACCGCGAACCGGACGAAGTCGTCATCGCCATCGTGGACGGCATCATTTTTGACGAAGCCGGTCGGCGCGTGGGCGGCATGACGTTGCACGACTACGTCATTCTGACCGATCAGTGCGTGATTCTCTGGGCCCGCGGGTTGCAGTCCGACGTACTGGATCGCCTCACCTATCCGGGGGTCGCTTTCGACGGGAAACCGATCGATAAACTGCACGGTGAAGTCCGGCTGGCGCTCACGCCGCCCGCCGTGGCGCGGCCCGTGCAGGCGCGGATCGACCTGCTGCCCCTGAATGATCTGGCTTCGCTCAAGGATCTGTTCGATCTGGCCAAGGCGTTGGCCGGGAAACGGAGTGCGAATCAGCCGGAAACCGGTGAGTGGGACCGGATTCGCAAGATTGTCGAGGTGTCGGCTGGTCAGCGTCCGGGCGCGCCGGTGAATCCCTCGCCCTCGCCGACCCGGCGACCCGATCCGGCGGTACCGGCACCGCGCGAAGCCGGACCGACCATGCGGCGCGGTGATCCGTCAGCCGACGCACCGTTCGGTGGACGCCAGTTTGCCGATCAAAGCTATTCGCTCTACCGCTTTGCCCAGCTTGCCAAGGATGCCGTCGGCACGCTTCCCGCCGACCTCGGCAAGACCATCGGCCTCGACGAAACGCTTTCGAAACTCGTCGACCGCCTTCCGCGCATCGAAAACCTCAATCAGATTACCGATCTCATCAACGCGCTGACCCACCTGCTCCAGACCGTTTCCGACAATCCGATGGCGCGGGCGTTCATTCTTCAGGCGGTTGACCGGATGGTCGAGCAGGGCAGTCCGATCAAGACGCTGCTCAATTTCGCCAAAAACGGCATGAATCCGCAGGCGGGAGCCTCGCCAGCAGCACCGAAATCTGAAGCGACGACCGACAAGTCAGAGACTCCGGCGCAACCCGCCGCCGCTCCGGCTTCCGCGGTTGCCCAGCGTCGGCAGTCGGTCCGGGTAGCCTTCGGAAGCGGCCCGGTCACCAAGGCGGAAGTTCCAGCCGATCCGAAACCGGCAGTCGAGGTCGTAGAAAAAGTCGAGAAGAAAGCCGATCCGCTGTCGCTCGATTACAAACCGGTGGTGAAAGACCCCGAACTCGAAACCGTGAGTGCGTAAATACTACTGATTCAACAAAACCGAAGCGGGGGACGATGAGTTTTCATCTCCCCCGCTTTGGTTTTTTGTAATGGTTGCTCAGGTCGTCAGCCTTCGATAAATTCCCGGCAATCGCTCGGGCAGGCTGAGAACGTCGTCAATCACGGTAAAGCCGACCTCACCGTACAGTTCCTTTAATTCTGCTTCGGCCTCGCGCTCGATGGTGATGCAGAAGGCGGTGATGCCCTGTGTCTGCGCGTGTCGGAGCGCGGCCTTCGTGTCTTCGCGGGCATAGCGCGCGTCGCCGTAATCGTGGTCGTAGGGCCGTCCGTCGGAGAGCAGAATGAGCAGTTTGGTGCGGGCGTCCTGCGCCGCCAGCTTGGTCGCCGCGTGCCGGACCGCCGTGCCGAGCCGGGTGTTGTTCTGGTAGTTGACCCCGCCGATGCGCCGCTCGATTTCCGCGTCGTAGCGCTCCTCGAATTCCTTGATGACATAGAAACGTACGTTGCGCCGGCCCTCGCTCGTGAACCCGTAGATGGCGTACCGGTCGCCGACGGCTTCGAGCGCCTCGTTCATCAGCACCAGTCCTTCCTTTTCGATGTCGATGATGCGCTGGCCCGGTCGGGTGTAGGGCATTGACGGATGTTTGCTCATCACCCGCGCCGTGGAACTCGACATGTCGAGCAGGAACGCGACCGCCACGTCGCGCTGGCGGCGCAGCCGCTTGATATAGAGCCGTTCGTTGGTGACGCCCGCCGCTTTGCGGTCGATGGCGTTCTGGATGGCCGCTTCGAGGTCGAACTCCTCGCCGTCGAGTTCGCCCGTCACGCGCCGCAGATGTTCGGGCTTCATCAATTGAAACTGGTGGCGAATCGAGGAAATCAGGCCGCGATGGCGCGAGCGCGTGGTTTCGACGAAGGTTCGCGAGCCGCTCGTCGGACGGCGTTCGATGATCCGGCACCAGCCAACCCGGTAGTCGCCGAGTTCACGATCCCATTCGTCATAGAGAAATGTCTTGTCGCCCGGTTCGAGTTTCTGTTCGGACGTGCCGTCGTCGCGGCCCTTGCCGGAAAAGATGTCCTGAAGCGGCGGTGGCGAATCGGGGCGTTCGGTGGCCCAGGTGTTGAAACTTTCACCCGGCGGCGGGGTTTTGGGCGCCGCCGGTGATGCGTCTTTCGATTCCCCCGCCTCGGGTTCGCCGCCGCTGGAAGCACTCGTCTCGCTGTCGGAGGACTGCTCCTGGGTGGCGTCAATCGAGGCGGCTTCGACTTCGAGCTTCTGATTCTGGGTTAAGGCGTAGATTTTTCGCGTCGCCTGAAGCGCATCCGCGACATCGGCGTCAGGGCCGTCGAGGTGGTCCGCAACGATGTGTTCAAGCACGTGAATCATCGCGTTGAAGTCGCGCCGGGTGTCGTCGTCGCAGCCGCCGCAGAGCGCAATCTGAAAAAGCAGCTCGCGCCACTGCATTGCGACCGGTAGCGAATGCAGGTCCGGTCGCGAGGCCCGCAGGCGTTCGCGGACGAAATCGAGGTCGCGCCGGATGCCGCGGTAGGCGCGCCGCAGCCGCCGGTCGATGCGTCCGTTTTCGAGCGTCGTGAAAATGCTCGTCGCGAGTCCGGCGTCGGGGAAGTGCCGCAGGACAACCGAAAAATCAACGTTCTTGCGTTTGCGGGCCGCGGCGGAAAATTCCTCGAAGAGTTCCGCCTGAATCGCGAGCAGGCCGGGTGTGTCTTCCGCGTAGGTCCCGAATTCGATCTGCCCGGCGCCGTGGGCCGCGAGCACTTTGTAGAGGCGGAAGTTGGCGTCGGCATTGTCGAAGTCGGACACGAGACTCGGCAGAAAAATGGTCTTGCCGTCGCCGAGGCTCGCGTGGTCGGCGGCGGTGACGAGCGGCGCGACGGCGAGGGTGCGTCCGGTCAGGCCCTCGACGTACATCCGCAGCACCGTGGCCACCGATTCGAGCGTCAGGCCGCGTCCGCCGCTGTCGAGCATTTCGCGGCTGGCGCGGGTTTGCAGCCCGTAGTACGCCTGCGCGGCGCGGGCGTCCTTGCCGTGGCGTTCGATGCCCGCCATCGCCCACGCCCGAAACTGCTCGACGCTCACCCGCCGCAGCGCCGAGGCGCTCGATTTGTAGCATTCGAGCGCCGAGTG
>JAAFHI010000048.1:6733-10681 GCA_013298335.1 Actinomycetota bacterium | reverse complement strand
CGATGTAGGAGCCGGGGGTATCCGGAATGGCCGCGAGGGCTTCGAGATCGACCGGAAGGTCGTCGCCGAGCCACGCGAGCGGGGCGTACCGCGGGGGCTGATTCCCCGAAACGGTCACCGTCGCGACGCGGACCTGATCCGGTTTTTTATTGTCGTGAACGACCAAAAAGGAACGGCCGGCGTCGCTCGTCGGGAGCGTCGCCAGGCCGCTGATGCCTTTGGTCTTTCCGGAGGCAACCGGACGCCACGTCTGCGCGCTCGCCATCGAGCCGAGCAGCGCGAGGAAAACGACCGTTGAGAAGATGGTTCGTTTCATCGCGTGGCGGAAATCGGCTTAGAACTTTTGACCCTGCGCCCGCATGGTCTTCAGAACCGCTTCGATGCCGTGCTTGTTGATGGTTTTGATGGCGCGGGTGGAAACGCGGAGGCGGACCCACCGCTTTTCGCTTTCGACCCAGAACCGCTGCCACTGAAGATTCGGCAGAAAACGCCGCTTGGTGCGGTTATTGGCGTGCGAAACGTTGTTGCCCGACATGGGGCGCTTTCCGGTGACTTGGCAAACACGTGACATCGTGAGGTTTCCTCCAACCGATAACTTCATCTGACATTTGCAGAAGCAAAAGTCGATATTTCTAGCGGAAGCCGACGGATTGTTCAACCCATGTCGGTTCGTTTTTTGAAAAAAATGCTGTTTTTGTCGCTGATTACCGGGAAATGGCCGTCGTTTTCACGCCGAATTCGGAAATGAAGGCGATCAGGAAAATTACCGCTATCAGGAGAACGATCCCGGCCACCCACATCCGGAAGTCACGGGCGTCGAGCCAGAGGCGGATTTCGCGCCGCGAGTCGGAGTCGAACCAGTAGCCCAGACTGAGCCACGACCGGCGTCTCCCCGCCCGGTGGGACTCGGTGGAGACCAGCGGCGGGTTGCGGCGTTCGTGCCGGGCCTGCGCCCGTGTCCGCATGCGCATGGGCGGCAGGCACAGACCTTCTTCCCAACCCGGCGGAAACGGCAGGAGGGGCTGGTGCGGCGGATCGGGTGGGACGACCGGGGGATCGGAAGTCTGGACTTCACGTTCGATACCGGCCGGAATCTCAAGGGGCGGCATGGACGGTAACGGATAACGGGCAAGCAGTTTTTATTTGGTTTGGGAAGTTACCCGGAATATCCGTTTTGCGCAATACGTCCAACGGGAATTTATTGGTCCCCGGAAAGTGGCGTTTCCTTCGCTTCGGGAACCCGATAGTTCAGCGTCAGGTCGTCGCCGAATTTTTCGACGGTCGCGATCCCGCCGTTTTTCAATTCGCCGAAGAGAATCTCGTTCGCCAGCGGCTGCTTGATCTTTTCATGGATCAGGCGGCCCATCGGGCGCGCGCCGTACTGTTTGTCGAAACCCTTTTCGGCCAGCCACGTCCGGGCCGGTTCGGTCAGTTCGAGGGTGACTTTCTTGTCCACCAGTTGGGCCTGAAGTTCGCCGATGAATTTGTCGACGACGCGTTCGATGGTCGCGGATTCGAGCGGTTCGAAGACGATCCAGGCGTCGAGCCGGTTGCGGAATTCCGGCGAGAAGGTCCGCTCCACCGCGCCCTTGGTCCGCTTGCCCCCGGTTTCGCCCTTGAAGCCGATGGCTTTGGCGCTCAGTTCCTTGGCCCCGGCGTTGGTCGTCATGATGAGGATGACGTTGCGGAAATCGGCTTTCTTGCCGTTGTTGTCGGTCAGCGTCGCGCTGTCCATCACCTGAAGCAGGATATTGAAGACGTCCGGGTGGGCTTTTTCGATTTCATCGAGGACGACCACCGAAAACGGATGCTTGGTAACGGCGTCGGTGAGCAGGCCGCCCTGATCGAAGCCGACGTAGCCCGGAGGCGCCCCGATGAGCCGTGAAACGGTGTGTTTTTCCATGTATTCGCTCATGTCGAAGCGCAGGAACGACACGCCGAGCGTCAGGGCGAGCTGCTTGGCCAGTTCGGTCTTGCCGACACCGGTCGGACCGGAAAAGAGGAACGAACCGATCGGTTTGGTCGGGTGTCCGAGACCGGCCCGCGAAATCTTGATCGCGTTGACGACCTGCGCGACGGCCTTGTCCTGGCCGAAAATCACGTCCCGGAGGTCGGGTTCGAGCGTTTCCATCCGGTTCCGCTCGGACGCCGACACCGATTTCGCCGGAATCCGGGCGATGCTCGCGACGATCTGCTCGATGTCGTGGGCGACGACCTGCGCCGGGCGTTTCTCCTTCGGCATCAGCCGGATGGCGGCGCCCGCCTCGTCGATCACGTCGATGGCCTTGTCGGGCAGGAACCGGTCGTTGATGTGTTTCGCCGACAGTTCCGCCGCCGCCCGCAGCGCTTCCGGCGTGTAGGACACGCCGTGGTGCGTTTCATAGGCGTCCTTCAGGCCGTGGAGAATCTGCTCGGCTTCGTCCACCGAGGGTTCGCCGATTTCGATTTTCTGGAACCGCCGCGCGAGCGCCCGGTCCTTCTCGATGGCCTGTTTGTATTCCTGGTAGGTCGTCGAGCCGATGCAGCGAAGTTCGCCCGACGCGAGGGCCGGCTTGAGCATGTTGGAGGCGTCCATCGTGCCGCCGTTGACCGCGCCCGCGCTGACGATGTTGTGGATTTCGTCAATGAAGAGGATGCAGTTCGGGCGTTTCTTGAGCGCGGCGAGGAGGCGCTTCATCCGCTGTTCGAAATCGCCCCGGTAGCGCGTTCCGGCGAGCAGCAGGCCCATGTCGAGCGAAAATACTTCGGCGTTGAGCAGCAGTTCCGGGACGTTGCCTTCGTTGATTTTCACCGCCAGCCCCTCGGCGATGGCGGTCTTGCCGACGCCGGGGTCGCCGACGTAGAGCGGGTTGTTCTTCCGGCGGCGGCAGAGCACCTGAATCGTCCGGTCGAGTTCCGCCTGCCGTCCGATGAGCGGGTCGATCCGGCCCTCGGCGGCGCGTTCGGTGAGATTCACGGTGTAGGCTTCGAGCGGGTCATTCTGGCCGTTGCCGTCTTCCTCTTCGTTCATCGGTTCGTTTTCGACGCGGAATCCGTCGTCGTCCTTGCGTACCCCGTGGGAGATGTAGCTGATGATGTCGATCCGGTTGATGCCCTGTTTCTTGAGGAAATAGACCGCGTGGGAATTCTCCTCGCCGAACATGGCGGCCAGAATGTTGCCGCCGTTGATCTGGCGCTGGCCGGAGCTTTGGGCCTGCGCGAAGGCATGCTCGATGACCCGGTGGAACGCCGCCGTCTGCTCCGGCGGCTGGATGCGCGCATCCTCGCCGTCGCCGGTTTTCGGAGTGCGGAAGTAGGTTGCCAGCCCGGCGCGCAGGGCGTCGAGGTCGCCTCCGGCCTGCCGGACGATCTCGGCAATCGCGTCGTCCTCCAGAAAGGCGAGCAGCAGCGGTTCGAGCGATTCGGCCACTTCGGCGGTCTCGCCGCCGGATTCGTCCTCGCCGACTTCCCGCGCCTCGTCGAGCCGGTCCCGGAAAAATTCGTTCAGCCCCTTGCGAAGTTTGTCGAGGTCGCCGCCGCTCGTCCGGAAGATTTCGGAGGCGGTCGGGTCTTCGAGCAGCGCGAAAACGAGTTGCCCGACCGGGTCCTCGCCCGGTTGCGGCGCCCGGCGGGGCGTCTCGGCCAGATGTTCCCGGAAGAAAGTTTCCAGATCGCCCCGGAGGCGGTCGAGGTTGCCCCCGCAGTTCCGGATGATGTCGGCGGTGGCCGGGTCTTCGAGCAGCGCGAGCAGCAGGTGCTCCAGCGTGAGGTACTCGTGTTTGCGTTCGATGGCTTCGTTGACGGCGACGGTCAGCGCGGTTTGAAGGTCTTTGGTGAACATCGGCATGGTCTTTGAATGGTGGCGGTTTGGGTCGGGTTCAAGCAGGAAGCCGTGGCCGTTAGTGGTTAGTAGTTAGTGGTTAGTAGTTAGTAGTTAGAAATGAGTCGTTCGAGACCGGGAACCGGTTT
>JAAFHI010000048.1:0-6723 GCA_013298335.1 Actinomycetota bacterium | reverse complement strand
GTTTGGAAGCAATGAATTGAAAGTGGCGCAACAATATTTCGGAAGGGAAAATCGACAACTACTGACTACTGACTACTGACTACTGACTACTGACTACTGACTACTGACTACTGACTACTGACTACTATTCCGGCTCGATCGTGCAGAGCAGCGGGAATTCGTTGGCGCGCGCGAGCCGGACGGTCTGGGTCATCTTGGTTTCGGCGATTTCGAAGGTGTAGGTCCCGGCGATGCCGAGGCCCTGCCGGTGAACGGCCATCATGATTCGGTAGGCGTCGTCTTCGTTGTGCTGGAAAATGTTTTGCAGGACGTACACGACAAATGGCATGGTCGTGTAATCGTCGTTATGGAGCAGTACGCGATACATCGGCGGTTTTTGAGTTTTGGTCCGCTCTTTGGTGAGCAGACCTTCGTCGTTTTCGGGTATGGGGTTCGGCATAGCTTTCCTGCCTCTATGGTTGGACAATGGGCGTCGAATCCATTCGATTGTGCATCAGTCGCCGCTTTTCACAAAATGGGAAAAGCCGAGTTCGCCGCCGTTGCCGGGAGAGGTCCCGGAGGTTCGGCGGACGTCCGTCGGCGCGTCCCGCAAGTCCGCAAACTGAATTTCGGTCCGCATTCACCATGTTCAATGATCTGAAGGTTCTCACCATTGACGATTCGGCCACGGTTCGCCATTACCTCCGCCGGGTCCTGACCCAGAAGGGGGCGGTCGTCGAGGGCGCCGAAACCGGACGCCAGGGCATTGTGGCCGGTCAGGGACGACGGTTCGACCTGATTCTGCTCGACCTGATGCTGCCGGACATGAACGGCATCGAGGTCCTGCGCGAGATTCGGGCCGACGACGACGAAACGGCGATCATCGTGCTGACCGGGGAGGGTGGCATCAAGGCCGCCACCGCTGCGCTCCAGCAGGGGGCCGACGGCTACATCGAAAAGCAGGAGGCCACCTCCGGCGACACCGAATCCTTTCTGTACCAGTTGCAGAAAGCCGTCGAACGCCGCCGCGCCCTCGTCGCCGAACGCACCCTGCGGGCTGAACTCGCGGAAAAAATCGCTCAACTCCAGCGATCCGAACAGAAGGCGATGGAAGCCAACCGCGCCAAATCGGCCTTTCTGGCGAACATGAGCCACGAACTCCGGACGCCGCTCAACGCCATTCTCGGGTTCGTCCAGTTGCTCGGGCGCGATGAAAACCTGACGGCGAAGCAGATCGACATCCTCGGCATCGTCAACCGGAGCGGCGAACACCTGCTCGGCCTCATCAACGACGTGCTTTCGATTTCGAAGATCGAGACCGGGCGGCTGACCCTCAACGAACACGCCTTCAATCTGCGCGGCCTGCTCGACAGTCTGCGCGACATGCTCGCCATCCGCGCGCAGGCAAAGGGGTTGTACCTCGTATTCGAACTCGCCCCGGACCTCCCGGAGGTCGTCCGTGGGGACGAGGGCAAGCTCCGCCAGTGCTTTATCAACCTGCTCGGAAACGCGGTGAAGTTCACCGAAACCGGCGGCGTGATGCTGCGGGTCGAATGGGCCGACGGGAATCTTCGCTGCGCGGTGGACGACACCGGTCACGGCATTGACGAGGCGGAACAGGAAAAGCTGTTCGAACCGTTCGTCCAGACCGAAACCGGGCGGAAATCGCTCGAAGGCAGCGGGCTCGGGCTGGCGATCACCCGGAACTTCCTCCGGCTGATGGGCGGCGACATCTCCGTGTCGAGCCAGATCGGACGTGGGTCGGCGTTTCTGTTCTCGATCCGCCTGCCGCGCGCGGACCGGGTCGATCTTCCGATGCCGGAATCCCGCCGGGTCCAGCGACTTGCGGCGAACCAGCCGACCCGGAAGATTCTGGTGGTGGACGACACCCCCGAAAACCGCCAGTTGCTGTGCGACCTGCTGCAATCGGTCGGTTTTGAAACCGCCGAGGCGGTTCACGGCGCGGAGGGCGTTGCGGTCTGGGAGAAATGGAAGCCGGATTTCATCTGGATGGACATGCGGATGCCGGTGATGGACGGGCTGGCGGCGACGCGGGAGATCCGCCGCCGCGAAACCGACGGCGGCCTGCCGCGCACGCCGGTCATCGCGCTCACCGCGAGCGGGTTCGAGCACGAAATGGACGCCGTCAACGACGCCGGGTGCGACGAACTGGTGCTCAAGCCGTTCCGGGCGAGTACGATTTTCGAAACGCTGGCGAAGTATCTGAAACTGGAATACGAATACCGGGAAGTGGCGGCGGGCAACGCCTCCAAATCCGCCGAACCCGCCGTCGAGGAGCCGACCGCGGAACGGCTCGCCGCCCTGCCGGCGGAAGTGAAGGAACGATTGCTGGCGGCGGTCTCGGAAGGCGACGTACGGGCGGCGACCGAGGTGGTGGATTCGCTCAACGGAACCGCGCCGGGGCTCGCGCAGGGCATCCGGGCGATGGTCCGTCAGTATCGCTTCGAAGAATTGCAGGACATGCTCGAACCGGGGAAGTAGGGAAATCTGGCGCTGGAACCCGACCGTGAGGAAGGGAAGAATCTGAATGAATACACCAAGTTATCTGCCCGGCAAGGTTTTCGACGAAACCTTCGCGCCGGAAGGCGACATCCTGATCGTGGACGACACGCCCGCGAACCTCGACCTGCTGTCGAACATGCTGGTTTCGCGGCAGTTCCGGGTCCGCGTGGCGACCACCGGCAAGCGGGCGCTCTCGATTGTCGCGGCGAATCCGCCGGAACTGATCCTGCTCGACATCAACCTGCCCGATCTGGACGGATACGAAGTGTGTCGCACGTTGCGCGCGACCCCGGCGGCGAGTGTGCCGGTGATTTTCATCAGCGCGCTCGACGAAATCGCCGACAAGGTGATGGCGTTCAAGGCGGGCGGCGTGGATTACATCACCAAGCCGTTTCAGGAAGAGGAAGTCATTGCCCGCATCGAAACCCAGATCCGGATTTCGCGGCTCCAGCGGGAACTGCTCCGCAAGCACACCGAACTGACCGAAACGAACGCCCTGCTCGACCGCCAGCGCGGGGAACTTGCCGAAACCAACCTGAAACTCCGGGAAATGGACCACCACAAGGCGGGTTTCACGGCCATGCTGGTTCACGACCTGAAGTCGCCGCTCGCGGTCGTCAAGGCGACGTTCGAATTCATGGAAACCCACCCGGAAGTACAGAAATCGCTCGTGAAGGCGGAGCTGGATTCCTTTGTGGAGGCTTCGCTCTACAACCTCGACCGGATTCTCGACCTTGTGGGCGAAGTGCTCGACGTCTACCGCAGCGAATCGCAGGAGCTTCAAATCCTGAAAGTCCCGACCGACATCGCGCTGGTGCTGGGCCGCTGTCTGGAACAGGCCGAAGTGGTCGCGGGAACGAAAAACATCACCGTCGAAGCGCCCGATCTGGTGGATTCCCTGGTGCTCGAGCTGGATTCGGGGAAGATCGAGCGGGTTTTTTCCAACCTGCTGTCGAACGCGGTGAAGTTCACCGCCAAGGGCGGCACCATCCGGATGGATACGGCGGTCGTCTCCGGCGAGGGCGTCGAGGAGGGCACGAACTGGCTGCGCGTCACGGTCACCGACACCGGGGCGGGCATCCCGGCGGAGGACCTGCCCTACATTTTCGAACCCTACCGCCAGACCAGCGCGACCAAGGGCCGCATCGGGGTCGGTCTCGGCCTCGCCATCGTCAAGCGCATCGTCGCCGCCCACGGCGGAAACGTTACCGTCCGCAGCAAACTCGGCGTCGGCAGCGCCTTCACGGTGGAATTCCCGCTCGCCTGAAGTCCTTTTCCTACTTGTATTTGGAGTGGGTTTCAGGTGCGAACGACCGGCGAAGAGAATAGCCCACAGCCGGAGCGCTCTGGCGAGGCTGTGGGAGAAAATGCGTTTCCAATACCAACAGTGCGCGGGCCACATCTATTCCCCATATCCTCGCCAAAGCGCTCCGGATATGGGCTATTTTCTTGGGTCGCATCCAAACGAAATCCGCTCTAAGGAGTCTGAACCGCCCCTGCCGTCACCGGCTGGCCGGCGGAATGGCTGACGGCGCGCGGGTCGTCCGGGGGATTCGAGGTGCCGGTTTTTTCGAAGGTCGGCAGGACGACGGCAAACGTACTCCCCACTCCGACCTTGCTTCTGACCGAGACGTTCCCGCCGTGGGCGGCGACGATGCGCTTGACGATGGCGAGGCCGAGGCCGACGCCGACCTGTTTCCCGCGGGCGCTCGACTGGCGGTACGGGTCGAAAATGTAGGGCTGGTCTTCCGGCGGAATGCCGGGACCGGTGTCGGTGACCGTGACGAGCAGCAGTTTCATGCCTTCTTCAATACCGCTTCCGGTAATCGCGCGTGCTTCAAGCGTGACGGTGCCGTCACGGGGCGAAAATTTTACGGCGTTCGAGAGCAGATTCGAAAACACCCGGCCCAGTTGATTGGGGTCGGCGGAGATGAGGGGCAGATTGGGGTCGAAGTTGTAGGCCACGGTGATGCCCTGCGCCAGCCCGGACGGATAGGCTTCGCGGTAGCAGCCGAGCAGAAACGTCTCCGGTTCAACGGGTTCCAGGATGAGCTTGGTTTCCTGGCGTTCGGACCGGAATACGTCGAGCACTTCGTTGATGAGGCCGAGCGCCCGGTCCAGACCTTCGTCCGAGGCATGGAGCAGCGGAAGGAGGCCCTCGTTTTCGACCGACGGGGAATCCTTGAGCAGGTCGATGGTCCCCCGCACCGCCGTGAGGGGCGATTTCAGGTCGTGGACCAGCATGGCGGCGAAGTCCTGCTTGATCCGGTCGATTTCGCGGAGCCCTTCGTTGGCGTCCTCAAGTTCGACATTCTTGGCGGCGAGCAGTTCTTCCTGTTTGAACAGCAGCCGGTTTTCGCGTTCGAGCGCCCGCGCTTCCGCTTCCGCCGCCTCGGCCAGAAGCTGCCGCTCGCGGAGTCCGGCCTGAAGCCGCAGCCGTTCCATCTGGAACCGGGCGATGCCGAGGAGCACCAGAATCAGAATCAGCAGGTAGCCGGCATAGGCCCACCACGAACGCCAGAGCGGGGGCCGCACGATCACCCGCAGCCGGGCGGGGCGTTCGTTCCAGACGCCGTCGTTGTTGGCGGCGACGACTTCAAAGGTGTAGGTCCCGGGCGGAACGCTCGTGTAGTAGGCCGTCCGGCGCGTGCCGGCCTCGACCCACTGCGCGTCCAGGCCCTCCAGCCGGTATCTGAACCGCACCCGTTCCGGGGCGACGAAGCACAGCGCGGTGTAGCTGATTTCAAACGTGTTGTTGGTGGCCGGGAGGTCGATGTCGTCGGTGATGTCGAAATGGGTTTCGCCGAATCCCAACTGGCGGATGAACACCGGCGGCGGCGTCAGGTTGCGGGCGATCCGCTGGGGTTGCAGCCGGACCGCGCCGTAAATGGTCGGAAACCAGAGGTCGCCGGCGGCGGTCCGGGCGGCGGTCCCGGTCGCGACCCCCTCTTCGCTGTTCAGGCCGTCAGCGCTGCCGTAGGCGGTACAGGTCAGGGATTTGAGTTTTCCGTCCGCGGCGTCAATCAGGTCACGCCGGGGCACGCTGAACACGCCGCTGTCGCTCCCGAACCAGAAATTTCCGCCCGCGTCTTCCAGAATCTGAAAGACGTTGTTGCTCCACAGCCCCTGCCGGGTCGTGACGGAGGTCACTTTTTGTCCGTCATAGCGTCCGAGGCCGCCGTTGGTCAGAATCCACAGCCGCCCTTCGCGATCCTCGTAGGTGGCGAACACCACGTCGCTCGGCAGGCCGTCCTTCATGGTTACCGCGCCAAACCGGTCGCCGCGCCGGAAGTTGAGCCCACCGCCGTTGGTCCCGATCCAGAGCGTGCCGGCGCGGTCTTCGGTCAGTCCGAGGACGATGTTGCAGTTCAAGCCGTTGGCGGTCGTGAACGACTGCGCGCCCGCGGCGTCGAGCCGTGCCAGCCCGTACTGCGTTCCGACCCAGATGGCGCCCGCGCGATCCTGAAGCATCGACCGGATGCGTTCCTTCGGGAGTCCACCGAGGTCTTTCGGCGTAAAGGATTTCGATTTTTCGTCGTAAATCTGAAGACCGTTTTTGTCGGACCCGACCCACAGTTTTCCGTCACGATCGCGGAGAACGCCCCGGATGATGTTGCCCCCGGTCTGGTCGGTCGTCAGGTGAACCGTCTCGGTGATGCGGCCATCCACGGACCGGCTGAGTCCGTTCGAGGTGGCGAACCAGAGATTCGGCCCGTCGGGATGAATGCCCCAGACGATGTTTCCGCCGAGACCTTCCTGCGTGGTGTAGGTCAGAAACCGACCGTTCTGAAGCCGGTTCAGGCCGCCGCGATAGGTCCCGATCCAGAGGTTCCCCTCGCTATCTTCGAGCAGGCACTGGATCGAATTGTTCGACAGGCCGTCCTTTTCGGTAAAGGTCGCGAATTTTCCGTTGGAAAGCCGGCACATCCCGCCGTCGCCGCTGCCGATCCAGAGGTTGCCGTCCCGGTCCCGACAGAGCGCCCGCACGGTGTTGCCGGGCAGCCCGTCGGCCTGAGTGTAGACGGTTTCGGTCGCGCCGATCCGGTGGCGCAGGCCGTCGTTCTGGGTGGCGATCCAGAATGAGCCGTCCGGGTCGAGCAGCAGCTTGCGAATCGGGCCGGTCAGATTGGTCGGGCTGATGGTCGGAAGCGCGCCGCCGAGATTGACCCGGAACAGCCCTTCCTCGGTCGCCAGATCGGAGGTCCCGTCGGAGTGAAAGCA
>JAAFHI010000165.1 GCA_013298335.1 Actinomycetota bacterium | reverse complement strand
GCCGCCGCCATCTGCCCTGCCCGAACGGACAGGGCTCTTCAAAAACAAGCCTCGTGAACGAGGCTCAGACCGGTTCTCTCGATTCCATAACCCCGTTCACGGGGCTTAAAAAAGGAAATAGCCCTGTCCTTGAGGGCAGGGCGACGACCGACAAAACGAACGGGGCGCGATGTTTACCGCGCCCCGTTCCGTTTTTTATCGTGCGTCTCCGGTGCGGAGACAGATCACCGTCATTCGTAATTCAGCGCCTTGACCGGGTCGAGCCGCGCCGCGCGCAGCGCCGGGTAGAGCGCGCCGAGCGCGCCGCCGACGATGGCCACGCCGAAGACCATCAGAATCAGGCTCGGATCGAAGGTCATGCCGCGAAAATTCGTGAAGGTCGTCACCAGAAAGCGTCCGCCGAAGGCCAGCAGGATGCCGAGCAGCGTTCCGCCCACGCTCAGAAGCAGCGCTTCCTGCTCGATAATCATGACGATGAAGCCGTTGGTCGCGCCGAGCGACTTGAGGACGCCGATCTCGCGGGTACGCTCGGTGATCGTCGTATACATCGCGAGCAGGATGATCATCGTACTGATGACCGCCGACAACCCGATGACGACCTGAAGAAACCGGTCGAGCGCGGGCAGCCCGTTGGCGTAGAGGTTCGGCAAATCACGCATCAAAACGAGTTGGTCGTTGGGGAAGACGTCGCGAATGCGCTTGAACACCGCTTCCTGCTGATTCTCGTTCTCGCACTGGACGAGCACCATCGTGCATTGGCCCGGCGCGTTGATGATTTCCTGGAGGTTGTTCAGCGGAATCTTGATGCGGGCGCTGCTTTCGGGGTCGTAGATGCCGACCACCGTGTACTTGCGTCCCATCAGTTCGAACGTCCCGCCAACGTCGAGTTTCTTGCTTTTCGCCTGTTCCCGGTCGATGACGATCTCGGAAATGGCCTGCGCCGTCCGGCCCTTGACGATCTGGACGCCGCTCATCTCGGAATAGCTCGGCCAGTCGACGCCTTCCATCATCCGGAAGCCGAAACCGGACTCGGCGGGCATGACGTACTGAATGACCGGCGTCACCGCCCTTATGCCTTCAATTTTCTTCAGCTTTTCGACATTCGCCACCGGGTAGGACGGCTGGTTCCCGCTCAGGCCGGCGGTGAACGACCCCGCCGCCCGGACCATGATGTGCGCGCCGACCCGCGCCTCGCGCGTGGCCCGCTCGGCCAGTACGCCGCGCGCCAGCCCGACGGTCATCAGAATCAGCATGGTACCGATGGCGACGCCGATGGCCGTGGCCAGCGAACGCGTCGGTCGGTGTTGAAGGTTGGCCCAGACGAGAGAATCCATTGAAGGTGTCAGGTTTCAGGTATCGGGTTTTAGAAAAGGTGTCGGGTTTCGGGTGTCGGGTTTCAGGTCAATCCGGCTTTTTGGAACTTTGAAAAGGTTTCAGGTGTCGGGTGTCGGGTTTCAGGTTTTTCAATGCGACCCTTAAAATAACCAAGATATCGAAGATGGCTTGTCAATAAGCTGGATTGACCTGAAACCCGATACCCGATACCCGATACCTTCCCTGAAACCCGACACCCGAAACCCGACACCTTTCAAAAACGGCGAGCATCGCACACCGCGCGGGCGCTTGGCAATTCCCGTAATCGCCTTGCGGCAGGAAGGATGAATCGTTCAAAGTACCGGAATCATAATTTTGCCCCCATGACGCGGAACGTTCGTGGAAACCCTCACCGCGAAGTCGTTCTGGAGGAAGACGTTGAACTCATGAATCTTGATTTAATTCTTATCCGCGCTGTTCTGGTCGCGCTTTCGATCGGCATTGCGTGGGTGTTGCGCCCGGCGGACTCCGCCGTCGGTTCGATTATCTGCGGTCTCATTGTCGGCGCCATCATCCTCGCGTGCGAAATGCGTCTCCGGACGCTCCCCCTCAAATCCATTTTCGGCGGAGCGCTCGGTCTGGTCTGCGGTCTCGTCGCTTCCGCCCTCGTCGGATACCTGATCGCCGCCCAGACCTCCACCGGGTTGTCCGGTGAAATCAAATCCTACGCCACGCTCGCGCTGACGGTCTCAATGGGCTACATCGGCCTGATGGTCGGCGCGTCGAAGGGCGACATCCGCGAACTGTTCGGCTCGATGCTCGTCGCCGCCGCCTCCCCCGCCGCCGCCCGTCCGCTCCACCTCGTCCTCGACACGAGTGTCATCATTGACGGGCGCGTCGCCGACGTCGCCGAAACCGGTTTTCTCGGCGGACGCCTCGTGATTCCGCAGTTCGTGCTGCGCGAGTTGCAGCAGGTCGCCGACAGCGCCGATTCGATGAAACGCAATCGCGGACGCCGCGGCCTCGACATCCTCCAGCGCATCCAGAAGAACCAGGCGCTCGACATCACGATTACCGACGTGGATTTCCCCGAAGTCCGCGAAGTGGATCTGAAGCTCATCGAACTCGCCAAGCAGATGGACGCCAAGATCGTCACCAACGACTTCAACCTCAATAAAGTCGCGCAGTTGCGGGGCGTGACGGTACTCAACATCAATGAACTGGCCAACGCGCTGCGTCCGGTGGTGCTGCCCGGCGAGACGATGCGGGTGTTCATCCTGAAAGAAGGCAAGGAATACAATCAGGGCGTCGCCTACCTCGACGACGGCACGATGGTCGTCGTGGACAACGCCCGCCGCTGCATCGGTCGGACGGTGGACATCAACGTCACGAGCGTCCTTCAGACCACCGCCGGAAAGATGATCTTCGGGAAGTTCCTCGAAGAAGTCGGCGGCCAGAAGAACAACGGCGGCGGCATGGATCGCTCCGAGCGTCCCGAGCGGGTTGACCGGATGGATCGTTCGGAACGCCCGGAACGGGTTGACCGAATGGACCGCTCCGAGCGCCCCGAACGGCTCAACGCACCCCGCCCCATCGCTCCGACGACGCGCACCGAGTAAAAGCGAATGCGGAATGCGGAATATCGAATGCGGAATCATGGATTTGCGCCAATTCGCCAAATCCGTTTTTGAATTGGGCACACCGATTATTCACCGCTCCGATCTTCTTTATTCCGCATTCGATATTCCGCATTCCTCATTCTTTTTATGAACATCGCTCTCGTTCCCGCCGGCGGCATCGGGACGCGCTTCGGCGCGGGAAAGCCGAAACAACTCCTCGAACTCGCCGGTGTCCCGATCATCGTCCGGACACTGCGGCACCTCGCGGGCTGCCCGGACGTGGCCCGCGTCGTCGTGGCCGTTCCGGAAATCGCCCGCGCCGATTTTGACCGTCTGCTGGTCGAATTCGAACTCGCCGACCGCTGTACGTCGGTCACCGGCGGCGCGGAACGGCAGGATTCGGTCCGGCTGGCGCTCGCCGCCGCGCCGGAAGCGGAATACGTCGCGGTTCACGACGCGGTCCGACCCTTCATTTCCCCCGAACTCGTTTCCGAGACCCTCAAAGCGGCCCGCGCCGACCGGGCGGCGGTGGTCGGTTTTCCCGCGACCGACACGATCAAGGTCGTCCGCGACGGGCTGGCGTTCGAAACCCCGCCGCGCGCGACGCTCTACGCCGTACAGACCCCGCAGGCGTTCGAGGCCGCCCTGCTCCGCGAAGCCCACGCACGCGCCGTCGCCGAGGATTTCCGCGCCACCGACGACGCCATGCTCGTCGAACGGATGGGCATCCCGGTCAGGATCGTCCCCGGCCCGTTGCGCAACATCAAAATCACCCACCCGGACGACCTCGCGCTGGCGGAATTCCTCTTTCGGGAATTGAGAATTGAGAGTTGAGAATTCAGAATTGCCGGAATCTCCTTTCCGGTCTTCCGAGAAATTCTCAATTGTCCTGATCTCGCCGGATTGTTGAGTGGGAATTGGGGGCGGAAGCCACTTTATTTCAATTGTTTGAATGAATTTTTGCCGCCGTTTCCCCCGATTCGCTCGAAGACTCGCATCATCGGGGGCTATATGCGAAGACCCGCCTCGCGGGTTTCAAAACCAGTTCCACAAATTCACGCCACAAATCCCGTAGGATGAACAACTCTTAATTCTCAATTCTCAATTGATGCCTTCCATCCTGGTCGCTCCCAACGCCTTCAAGGGCACGCTCTCCGCGCTTCAGGCGGCGCGGGCCATCGAAAGCGGCGTCCGGCGGGTGTTGAAAGACGCCGAAATCACGGTTTTCCCCATGTCGGACGGCGGCGGCGGCTTTCTCGACGCGATGCTCGCCACCGAAGGCGGAACGCGCCACCGCATCCGGACCGTCGCGCCCCACGGAACCAGGATTTCGGCGGTCTGGGGCACGCTCGCCGAGAGGAAAACCGCCATCGTCGAAATGGCCCGAAGTTCCGGGTTGCGGCTCGTCCCGGAATCCGGGCGCAACCCGTTGTTTCTATCGAGTTTCGGGACGGGAAAGGTCCTTCTCGGCGCGCTCCGGGCCTGTCCGGAACGGATCGTCGTCGGTCTCGGCGACACGGCCACGGTGGACGGCGGCGCGGGAATCCTTCAGGCGCTCGGCGTCCGGCTGCTCGATTCGGGCGGCACTGAACTTCCGCCCGGCAATCCTGAGTTGAATCGTCTGGAAAAGGTGGATGTGAGCGATCTCCATCCGTTCGCCACGGAATTTTCGAAAAACGGCGGAAAAGTTCTCCTCGCCTGCGACGTGGACAACCCGCTCCTCGGCCCGCGCGGCGCGGCGGCGGTGTTCGGACCGCAAAAGGGCGCAAAACCCGAAGACATCCCGGTTCTTGAAGCGAATCTGATGAAACTCGCCGACCGACTCGAAGTCGCCACTGGACGCCGCTGCCGCGATCTGCCCGGCGCGGGCGCGGCGGGCGGCGCGGGATGGGCACTTGCGTGCCTGT
Organism: Actinomycetota bacterium; assembly: GCA_013298335.1. Lineage (GTDB taxonomy): Bacteria > Acidobacteriota > Blastocatellia > Chloracidobacteriales > Chloracidobacteriaceae > JAAFHI01. The sequence continues at coordinate 2,228 of JAAFHI010000165.1, read as the reverse complement.
TCGACGCAAACTTCGTCTCCGGCGCGGAACTGGTTCTCAGTTCCAACGCCTTTCGCGACGCGCTGGCCCGCGCCGACCTCGTCATCACCGGCGAAGGCGCGCTTGACGCCCAGTCGCTCGCCGGGAAAGGTCCCGTCGCCGTGGCGCGCACCGCTTGCGCGGCGCGCGTCATTGCCTTCGCCGGACGCATCGCGCTTTCCGAAACCCAGGTTGCCGAAGCCGGATTTTCCGCAGCGTACGCCGTGCCGCCACACCCTCCGAACCGCGCCTCAGCCGCGCTCGCGGCGGCGGTTGCCGGGTATCTCCGGCGGCATGCTTGACCCCGCTCCCGTTTTCCCCTAAGACTGCGACTTCCAAAGGGTTCCAACTGAAATCGTTACGGAGGCAGGCACGGTGAGCACGTTCTTCATCAAAACCCATGACCACGACAGGATTCGCATCGTCGAACTCGTCGGCAAGCTGACCATCGGGGCGAACTGCCGGGAATTCCGGGCCGCGCTCGACCGGGAAATTCAGGCCGGTGGAACCCATATCATCGTCAACTGCGGCCAGATCACCATGATGGACAGCTCCGGCATCGGCGAACTGGTCGGCGCGCAGCAACGCCTGCCGCAGGCCAATATCGGCTTCGCCCTCTGCGACATTCCCAAAAAGGTGAAGGACCTGTTCCGCATCACCAGCGTCAACCGCCTCTTCAAGATTTTCGACTCCGAGGACGACGCCATCGACGCCTTCACCGCCGAAATCGAAGCCGCGTCCTGACCCTTCCTGCTTCCCGCCGTACTGGCCCAGAGCGTGTGACACTCGAAGAAAGTGTCACACGCTTTTTCATTTGCCGTCCGGGAAATGATTCAAAGGGAGTATCCGAAAAACACGCCGGAGGCTCTCCCGATGAAAACGCTTCGCCTTGGTTCGCTGCTCCTGCTTTTTCTGACGCTGGGTTGCGTCGCTCACGCCCAAATTTCCGGTCCGGAAGCCGAACCGATTCCGGGCGAAATCGCGGAGGCCGTCAAACGTCTTCCTCCCGCCCGGTTCTTCGCCATTTTCAATCTTGGAGAGTGGCGAAAAACGTTTCCCGATACTCCCGATAATTCCTCCACGCAGGTTCCCGACCCGGCGGTGATGGATGAACGGGCTCGAAACCGGGCATTTTTCCGCGAGAGCATTGCCGCCTATACCGCTGAGTTCGCCAGGCCGGTCATTTCGAATTTCGGATGGAAACCGGAAGAAATTGAGCGCGTGACCGTGGTTCATTTCGATGCGACAGAGGGTGCGAAGACGGAAGCGAAAGTGATGTTTCTGGAAGGAAGTCGCGCCATTTCGGGAGTTCCTCCAGTGTCCGTTCTTGAACCGGGGGACGCCGGACGAATCGTCATCGCCCAAATTTCAGAGCGAATCGTGGTGATTGGTCAGATTGAAACGGTCGCGAGCATCCTGAGGAACGGACCATCCAGTCAATCCGAATCCGGAAATTCGGAATTGATCGACACTTTGAATAACACCACCGGATTTCTACGGGGCTACTTCGATTTTCGAAACCTGGAGGACACGGATGACGCTCGGCTGGGCCGCGTGTTTTTCGGTGTCGGCCTGGAAAACGAGGAATTGATCGCCCACGGATTGTTCCGGATGGATTCTTCCGAAGCGGTAACCGAGGTTTATCAGAAGTACACGCAGGGGCTTCTTGAAGCTTTGGCGAAGACAAACGGGGAAACCGCCGATGAGAGCGACCGCGCGGAAGCGCAGATTTTCCTGAAAGGGATCACACTGGAATCGGCTGGCCTGGAGTTGCGATTCCGATTTGGCGAAGAAGCACTCATCAAGGTTTTGGCGGGTATGGAAATATGAATCTCCTCCGGGTGATTTCTTCTTTTCGCGCCACGCCAACGACCGCGCAAAAACCACATGTATTAAGGATCGCGCGCGTACGATGAATGAATCTTCAAAGTTCCGGAGATCGGAACGGCCCGAATCGCCCCGTTTTCTCCCGAAAAACCTGCCGACGACCAATTTGAAGAGACCGATCAGGCGCGAATGCGCCGAATAGCCCCACCCGGAAGGGTGGGGTACACGTCGAAAACAATCGAGAGCCGCAACGCGGCAGCACATTCGTCTTTCTGTGCCGCGCCGTCGGCGCTCCGAGCGTGGTTGCCGAATAGACCACGCCCTCACGGGCGCGGCTATTCTCTGCCGGCGCATCCGCGCCTTTCCGGAATCAAACCAACCGT
>JAAFHI010001017.1 GCA_013298335.1 Actinomycetota bacterium | reverse complement strand
AGACACCTGGAACGAACTCGTGCCGAAGTTCAGGCAGCAGACCGCCACTGACCGCAAAACGGTCCTGATCGTGACGGGTGTTTCGTTTCTGATCGGTGCCGGCGGGATGTTCGTCACTTGGCGGCGGTCGCGCCGCTCTGCTGAAGTGATTAGCCGGCAGGGCATCGCCCGAACGTTCCAGAACATCCGGTTGTTCCAGAACATGACGGTTCTGGAAAACGTGCTGGTGGGTCGGCATCGCTGGTCGGCCGGCCACTGGCTGCTGGCCACGGTGCGTTGGCCTGGCTTCACCCGCCGCGAACGCGAGTGCGAATCCGGCGCGATCCAACTGCTGAAGTTCGTCGGGTTGCAGGGCAAGTCCGGTCAGCTCGCGAAGAACTTGCCTTATGGCGATCAGCGGCGGCTGGAAATCGCCCGTGCCCTCGCCACCCAGCCGAAGTTGCTCCTGCTCGACGGACCGGCCGCCGGGATGAACGAGTCCGAGACCGTGCAACTCATGGACCTGATTCGCAAAATCCGCGATCGCGGCATGACGGTCGTGCTCATTGAACACCACATGAACCTGGTCATGGGGATTTCGGACAAAGTCGCGGTGTTGGATTACGGCGTGAAAATCGCTGAGGGCACCCCGGCCGAGGTCAGCCACAATCCGAAAGTCATCGAGGCGTACCTGGGGAAGGACGACGAGTGACAGTGGTCGCCTCAGCCAGTGCCTTGCCTCCCACTCTTTGACAGGACGACCCGCGCATGACCCTGGCCATTCGCATCGCGGATTTGATCAAGACCTATCCGGGTAAGCCGCCGGTCGAGGCCGTCCGTGGCGTCACGCTGGAAGTGCCCACGGGCGAGTGCTTCGGGCTGCTCGGCCCGAATGGGGCAGGCAAAACCACGACGATGGAAATCATCGAAGGGTTGCTCGTGCCCACCTCCGGCACGGTGGAAGTGCTGGGCCAATCGTGGGGAACGAACGACCGCGCCTTACGCGATCGCATCGGCATTTCGCTCCAGGAAACCCGCCTGGCGGACAAGCTCACTGTTCGGGAAACGGTGCAACTGTTCCGTTCGTTTCACGCCAAAGGAACTTCGCCCGACGAGGCCATCGCGCGGGTCTCACTGCAAGAGAAAGCCCGCGCCGCGGTGGACAAACTCTCCGGCGGGCAGAAACAGCGGCTGGCGGTGGCCTGCGCCCTTGTGGGCGATCCGGACTTGCTGTTTCTGGACGAACCGACGACCGGCCTGGACCCGCAGTCGCGCCGGCAGCTCTGGGACATCATCAACGGCTTCAAGGCCACCGGGCGAACCGTGCTGCTGACCACGCACTACATGGACGAGGCCGAACGGCTGTGCGACCGCGTCGCCATCGTCGATCACGGTCAGGTCATCGCGCTCGGCACACCGAACGAGCTGATTCGCAAGGTCGGCGGCGAGAACATCATCGACTTCAGCGTGCCGGAAGCGGCGGCGTTCCCCGTGGAGGAACTCAACCGACTGCCCAACATTTCCACGGCGCGTGCGGTCGGGGCCGGCAGCTACACCCTTTCGGTCACGGAACCGCATGTCGCGTTGCCGGCGGTCATGAACTGGCTCCGCGATCGGCGAACCGACCTGCTCGGCCTGACCACCAGGCACACCACGCTCGAAGACGTATTCGTCACCCTCACGGGCCGACAACTGCGAGACGGCGATTAATCACTTCTTCGGAAACTCGGCCAGCCGGATGTTCCTAAAAAGGATGTCCGTGGTCGGGTCGTGGCCCTGCAAAGATAAATGCCCGGCTTCCAATCGCAGCCCCTGGCGCGGGTTGTCGTTCTTGGCACGCTCGTCGGTCCACTGGAGTACCGGTTCGCCGTTCACGAAGGTGGCGAAGTGCGGCCCGTGCGCGAGCAGTGTCATCGAAAACCACTCTTCGTCGTTGGCGACGATCTTCCGGGCCGGTTGCCGGCGGTAAATACCTCCGGTACCGCCGTCGGCCGGTTTGGTGCGGTTGTTGTCTTTGAATCCGTTCTGAATCTGCATCTCGTAGCCGTTCTGGTATTGCTTGTCGATGCAGCGGAAGAAGACGCCGGAGTTCAGGTTTTTGCCGTTGGTTCGCACTTCCAGTTGCAACACGAAGTCGGCATACTTGTCGGCGGTTTGCAGGTCGCCGGGGCCGTTAGTGAGGTGGAACTCGCCG
>JAAFHI010000616.1 GCA_013298335.1 Actinomycetota bacterium | reverse complement strand
CACATTTTGAAGGATGAAGGATGAGGGATGAAGGATGAAAAAAATCAGTCTTTCACCCCTCCCGAATTGGTTTTCATTCTTTAGGAGTTTGAAAAGCGAAGAATATTGAAGGCAGTTTGAGGAAATCTGGAGGTCCCGGTTCGAATCCGGGTACGCACCCTTCGTGGGTCGCGTGTAGCTCAATCGGTAGAGCGCCAGATCTATTGGATCCCGCGCCGGGATCACCGCCGTGTCCGTTGTGGGTGTACCCAACGACACCCCGCAACGGACACGGTGCGCTTTGAGCACACGCGACCGGAAAAAAATGATCAACCATTGTACTTTTGTACTTTTTGGTCGCGCTTCGCTCTCAACCAGTCATTTTTTGAGTTCAACCAGTCGTACTTTTCCCTCAACCAGTCGCGCATTGAGGCCAACCAGTCGTTTTTCGGGGCCAACCAGTCGTACTTCGGGGCCAACCAGTTGTTTTTCAGAGCCAACCGGTCGTACTTCGTGACCAACCAGTTGTTTTTCGTGGCCAACCAGTCGTACTTCGCGCTGCAAAGGTCGTTTTTCAACGCCAACCAGTCACGCGATGTGATCAATCGGTAAGGATGGGCGTCCAATCAATCGCGCCGCGCGGCCAGGCGACTCCGGTATGACGAGAAAAAGGTCATTTTTTAAAGTTTTTGAATGGGGCCGTAGCTCAATCTGGCGGAGTGCCTGACTTGCAATCAGGAGGATAGGGGTTCAACTCCCCTCGGTTCCACTTTTGAAGGATGAGGGATGAAGGATGAGGGATGAAAAAATACATCCCGCTTCGTTCCTCGCGATATTCGGGCCGAATGCCGTCGGGACTACATCTAAAACTGATGTCTCGATACCACCTTGTCGGCCCCATTTTTGTCGGTGAAACGTGAAGCGATTCGTGACGAATGCCTGAGGAACTCCATTTCAAGCCGGTGGCCGCAAGGCCGTTGCGGGTGTAAACCCCGCCCGCTTTGAAAAAAGCGGTGGTGAAAGTGAAACACGCCGGAAAAAGTTTCTCACCCCCTTGTCGTCACGTCCTTTCGCTGGTCGCCCTGCCCTCAAGGACAGGGCTATTCATCGGCAAGCCCCGTGAACGGGGCTAAAGAGTTGAAAAAAATGGTTTTAGCCTCGTTCACGAGGCTTGTTTTCAAATAGCCCTGTCCTTGAGGGCAGGGCGTAAGTGAGTTCTCGGTGCGAATGCCGTCGGAAGTACATCCTTACTCGGACGAGGTCGCCGGTTCAAATCCGGCCAGGTCTACCAAACCTTATGGACCTGTAGCTCAGGGGTAGAGCGCGTAAACCTTTCGGCACACCTTGTCGCACCACTTTTTTGGAAGGATGAAGGATGAGGGATGAAGGATGAAAAAAATCCCCCTTCATCTCGCGATCATTCGGCGCGAATGCAGTTGGAAGTACACTGTCACCGGTTCGAGTCCGGTCGGTTCGGCCTTCGGGCGGGATCGTAGCTCAGTTGGTAGAGCATGACCTTTCAACGTCACTTGTCGCGCCACTTTTTTGAGGGATGAGGGATGAGGGATGAGGAATGAAAAAAATTCTCCTTCATCGGAAAAACGCCGGACGAATGCCTGAAGGATTACATGGTTACCTGGGTTCGCCCCCAGGCGGGAGCAATCCCGATAAATCTTTCGTCCCTTGTCGTCCGGTTTCTTTTAAAACGAAACCGCCGCTTCCCGAAGGAAGACGGCGGCTCGTTGGTTCGGTGGAGGAAGCGGTTACGAGGCCTTGATGGATGAGAGCATCGTGACGGTCTGGTTGATTTCCTTCTCGGAAACCCCGATGTAGTTGTTGATGTAAAACATTCCGTAGTTCTTCTGGTCGGGGGTGAAGATGACGAACTGGAACGCGATCTTGCGGTTGTCCTGCGGCCAGAGCCCGGTGCCGCCCGCCTGAATGGCCTGGATGCCCGCGCCGAGGTTGATCGTCCGCCACGAGCCGCCGTTGTCGCCCTTGGTGTTGATGTCGGCGTTCTTGACGTCCCGCTTCATGATGCCGATGGCGTCCTGTTCAAGCCGGTCAATCACGTTTTTGCCGTCTCCCTCGCGCATGTTGAGGGACGCAAAAACTTCCTTGCTCGGCGACGTGAAGGCGAAGTGCGTGGCATCGCGTTTTTCGACCGTCCAGCCTTTCGGAACCGTGAAGCTGAAAGACGGATTCTGCTTGTCGGGGTAGTAGAACGACTGTTCTTCGTCGGTCGTGACGCTTTTCGAAGGTTTCGTGGAAGAGGAATCGCTCCCCTTCTTTTCGTCGTCGGTTTTGCCGACGTTGAGCGAACAGCCTGAAAAACCAAAGGTAAGAACGGAAAGGAGCAGGGCGATGGCGAGTGTCGAACGCGTTTTCATGAAGAACCTCTCGGGTGGTGACGGTCAGTCAAATTTGGGAGGGTTGATTTTCAACCCCTTCTGTACTGGTAAGCGTCAACCACCGGCCAAAGTGATCATGGGAAAAAATATTTTTTCCGAATCGAAGAAAGTTTGAATTGTCATGGGCAAGAAGGAAATCAAGGAATCACGTATCGGGCGGCGGAAACTCTCCCCCGCCGAGATTCTGAATCTCGATCGGTACGACAATTTCGGCGGACACGCACCGTCCGCGAAAAAACAGACCAAGGCGAAAGCCAAAGCGAAAAAGGAAACGACGCGCACCGGCATTCACGCCGGACGCGCGCTGCTCGACGGAAAGGAACCCGACATGACGGAATACGGTTACAAGGTCATCGCGCCCGAAAAGGGCGTTCCCATCAAGGCGTGGATTCACGGCGTTCCGCTGGAATCGGCGGCGGAGGGACAGTTGCGTAACATCGCCAGCCTGCCGTTCGTCTACAAGTGGGTCGCGGCCATGCCGGATGTCCACTGGGGCATGGGCGCGACCGTCGGCAGCGTCATCGCCACGAAGGGCGCGATCATTCCGGCGGCAGTCGGTGTGGATTTGGGCTGCGGAATGGCCGCTGTGCGGACGACGCTGACCGCCAGCGACCTGCCGGACAACCTCAAGAACATCCGTTCGGCCATTGAGGAAGCCGTCCCGCACGGACGGACCGACAACGGAGGCCGCAACGACAAGGGCGCGTGGCAGGGCACGCTTCCCAAGCGGGTCGCGGATGTGTGGACGGTCATGGAGGACGGTTACAAAAACATCCTCGACAAGCATCCGAAGCTCGGACGCGGCAACGACGTGAACCACCTCGGCACGCTCGGCACGGGCAATCACTTCATCGAAGTCTGCCTCGACGAGGAGGATCGGGTCTGGTTCATGCTCCACAGCGGTTCGCGGGGCGTGGGAAATCGCATCGGGACGCACTTCATCGAACTCGCCAAGCAGGACATGCGGCGGTATTTCGTGAACCTGCCCGACATCAACCTCGCCTACCTGCCGCAGGGGACCGACCATTACAAGGATTACGTGAAGGCGGTCGAATGGGCGCA
>JAAFHI010000326.1 GCA_013298335.1 Actinomycetota bacterium | reverse complement strand
CTTTGTACTAAAACGAAAACTCAACATTCACCATGTCGGCCTTGCCTGATCCCTGATCCCCGTCCCCTGATCCCTTCTTCCTACGGTTCAATCAGCCCGAAATTGCCGTCCGGGCGACGGTAGAGCACGCCGATGCGGTCGTTTTCGACGTTGCGGAAGACGATGAACTGCTCGCCGGGGGCGATGCTGACCACCGCGTCGTCGGTCGTCATCGGTTTCACGGCGTAGCGGCGGGTGGCGATGACGCGCGGCTTGGCGGCGTCCGCGTCCTTGCCGTTACCCGGCTTCCCTTTTTCGGTCTTGGTGGGCGTCGGCTCGGCGTCGGCCTTGGCCGCCGCGGTTTCCTTGACGCTCACGCGCTTCTTGGTTTCGGTCTTCGTCTTGTGCTTCGAAACCTGCCGTCCGAGCTTGTCGGTGGCCTGCGTGATCGCGGTGTACATGTCGTCGGTCGTCACGGTCGTCGTGAAGACATGGTCGGTGAGCGTGAAATTGATTTCCGCGATGTGGCGGTGCTTCTCGACGGCGAGAATGAAGTGCGCGTGGGTGTTTTCACGTCCCTCGATCAGTTTTTCGATTTTCTGGACCTGTTCCTTGGCAAACTTCTTGATGGCCGGGGTGACAGTAAAATGGCGTCCGGTAAAGTCGAGTTTCATACGTTTTTTTCTCCCTCGTTTGTGTTTCGTACCGCATCGAACGAGGAACCGAGAACTGCAAGTTCCTATTTCAAATGTACATCGCCCGGACGACGCGCCATGCGGAAAAAAGCGGGCGGGGCGGTTCGTCGTCGCCCTACATCACCGCGCGGCGTTCGCGCGAACCGGCGATGTTCATCTGGTCGCGGTATTTCGCGATGGTCCGGCGGGAAATCTTCATGCCGTCCTTGCCGAGCGCCTGGGCGATTTCGTCGTCGGTCAACGGATTGCGCTGGTCTTCGGCCTCGATCATTTTCTTGATCTTGAGCTTCAGAATCCGCGTCGAGACTTCCTCACCGTCGTCGTTGGTCATGCCTTCGGTAAAGAAACGGCGCAGTTCGATGATACCGAGCGGCGTCTGGGCATACTTGCCGTTGACCACGCGGCTGACGGTCGAGAGGTGGATGCCGATCTGCTCCGCGATGTCCTTGAGCATCATCGGCTTGATGTATTCGACGCCCTTGTCGAGAAAGGCGCGCTGGCGTTCGACGATGGCTTCGCAGATGCGGTAGATCGTGTGTTTGCGGTAGTCGATGTTCTTGACGAGGTCGATGGCGGCGCGGAAGCGGTCGCGGACGTACTCGCGTTCCTCGCGCGAGGCGCTCCGGTTTTCGAGAATGCGGCGGTATTCCGGGTTGATGCGCAGTTGCGGCAGGCCGTCGTCGTTGAACCGGATGACGTATTCGTCGCCGACTTTCTCGATATAGACCTCGGGCTGGATCGGCTGCGCCTCGTTGCGGGCGAACTGCCGGCCCGGATACGGGTCGAGTTTGCGAATGATGTCGACTTCCTGGGCAATCGTCTCGATGGAAACGCCGAGTTCGCGCGCGAGGTCCGGCCAGCGATACTGCTGGAGGCGGTCGAAATAGTCGGCCACCAGTCGGCCCGCCAGCCGCCGGTCGAGACTCCGCTGCTTGAGCTGGACGAGAAAGCACTCGCGAATATCGCGCGAACCGCATCCGATGGGGTCGAGCGCCTGCACGAGCGCGCGGGCTTCCTCGACCGTTTCGGCGGGCCAGCCGCCGATGCCCGCGATTTCTTCGACCGGGTCGGCGAGATAGCCGTTGTCGTCCAGACTGTTGATGACCACGACCGCGGCATTGCGCAGCGTCTCGGACGCCCGCGTCAGATTGAGCTGCCACTGGAGATGCTCGGCGAGGGTCGGCCCCTTCGTGAGCAGGTTCTCGAAGGATGTTTCCTCGCGCTCCTCGTGCTCGTAGGTCTTGTAACCGGGGTCGAGGTACTGTTCGAAGGCCGAACCGAAGTCGATTTCCGAAAAGGAATCCTCGGAAACTTCGCCGGAAACCGGTTCTTCGTTTTCGCCGCCCGCCGGAGCGGCTTCCGAGCCTTCGCCCGCCGTGTTTTCCGGCAGTCCATTGGCCTCGAAGGATTCGAACGCCGGGGTATCGCCGGCGGCCGTTCCATTGACCGCCGCCGCCGAACCGTCGCTGATGACGTCGCCGTAGGTCAGACCTTCATCCGTCACGGTCAGCCCTTCGGCGGGTTCGTTGGGTTCGGTTTCTTCGAGGACCGGATTGGTGAGCAGTTCCTGCGCCGTCAGTTCCGCCAGTTCCGTCAGGTTCAGGCTCAACATCTCGATGCGCTGACGCATCTGGGGCGTGAGCACCATGCCGAGACGTTGTTCTGTTCTTGGAGACAGGAGCGGTTTAAGGTTCATCGTAATCGACAAACTGAGCGTCGGGACTGGGGCGGGACGGCCCGCGGTGGCTTCAGCGTCACGCCGAAAAGGATAAAGGAGTCGGAGGAAATCCCGACGAACCGGATTCCGAGGGCTGCCGGTTCGTGGCTTCCGGACTACATTCGAAAATTTTCGCCGAGGTACACGCGCCGGACTTCCTCGTCCGATGTGAGACTTTCGGGCGTTCCCGACCGGAAAAGCCTGCCTTCGCTGATGATGTAGGCCCGGTCGGTGATGGCGAGCGTTTCACGGACGCTGTGGTCGGTAATCAAAACACCGATATTCTTGGCTTTCAAGCGGGAAATGATGCTTTGAATCTCGATGACCGCCTTCGGGTCGATCCCGGCGAACGGCTCGTCAAGCAGAATGAATTTCGGTTCGATGACGAGGCAGCGCGCAATCTCGGTGCGGCGGCGTTCACCGCCGGAAACCGCGTAGCCCATCGTCCGGCGGACGTGCCGGATGTCGAGTTCCTCGAGCAGCCCTTCGAGCCGCCGGATGCGCTCGGCGGACGACAGCCCGAGCGTTTCGAGAACCGCGAGGATGTTCTGCTCGATGGTCAGCTTGCGGAAGATCGAGGCTTCCTGCGGCAGATAGCTGATGCCCCGCCGGGCCCGCAGATACATCGGCAGCGTCGTGATGTCTTCCTTTTCAAGCTTGATCGTGCCCGCGTCCGGGCGTTCGAGACCGACGATCATCGCGAAGGTCGTGGTCTTGCCCGCGCCGTTGGGACCGAGCAGGCCGACGACTTCACCGCGTTTGATGGTGATGGAAACGTCTGAAACGACGACGCGGCCCCGGTAGGATTTGCGGAGGCGGTCGACCGAAAGGGTTTCGGCGGTCTCCGGAACGGGCGGCGGATCGGTCGAGACCATCCGTAAATGCGCGGCGTGGTCGCTGGGGCGGAACGCTTTCAACATCTCTCCGTAAACTGCCTTACTGCTGGACTTTATAGGTTGTGCGAACCCGGCGGGAACCCTTCTGATCTTCGGCCCGCACCGTATCATTCGACTTGGTGAAAATCAATTGGGGCCCGGTCGACGCGCCGCGCTCGGCGTCTTCCACGCGGGCCATGTTTCCGGTTAGGACATAGCGCTCGTCCGCCGCCGTGTACTGGGCCGCGTCGCCCGTGCCGCGGCGTCCCGGCTGGACGATGACCACGTTGCCGTCGGCGGTGACTTTCGTGACGCGACTGTTCTCCTTCGCGAGCTGGATGTCGGTCTTTTCCGCCGTCAGCGTGTCGCCGCCCTGCACGAGTTTCACGTCGCCCGTGTAGCGCGCGTGCCGGTCAACGTCGGAGTAGACGAAATTCTTCGACGTTCCGAACATCGGCACGACTTCCTTGCGCTTGGCGGCGTTGGTCCGCTCGATCTGGTAGAGCGCGGTCGAGACGCCGCCCGCGGCGGTGATCCGCCTGTCCTTCTGGAACATCTCGATCCGGTCGCCGCGAATGAAATTGTCGTCCTGCCAGACGCGGGCGTCGCCGGTGTAGACCGCGCGTCCCGTCCCGTTGTTCGCCTGCGCCTCGCGCGACGTGACGAACACCGGGGATTTCGTCTTCGTGAAGGTCCCCGACGAACCGGTGCTTTCCGCGTTGTAGTAAGTCACGCGGACGTCGCCGCGCGCGAAGTGCTCGCCGGTCGTGGCCGTCGAAAGGTCGATTTCCTTCGCCTCGACGCGGGTCACGTCGTCCCACAGCGCCGGACGCTTCGTACCGCGCAGTTGGACGAGGTCGCGCGTCCGCAGATACACCGACCGCTCCGCCGTACCGTGGCGCGGGCCTTCCTCGAACGCGACGTTGCCTTCCTGCGTGACCTGCGTCGCGTCGCCGGAAGCCTTGTCGAACTCCGCCACCGCCGTCGAGCTCGTGGTTTTGCGCGGCAGACGGCGCGAATTCGCTTCGAGCGGCGCGGTTTCCATCACCGTGCCGCCGGTCGCCGTGCAGGTTTTGAGCCGGTTGTCGCCGTCGTAAAACATCGCTTCCATCCGCGGCGCGCGAATCGTCTTTTTGTCGGCCTTCGGGGCCGTCACGGTCGGCGTCATCACGAGGAGCGCGTTGCCGTCGGCCACCGCCGTGCGCGTGAACTTGCCGCCGGGCTGAAATTCGACCGTCAGCGTATCGGCGGTCAGGTCCTTGTCCTCCGGCTGCGGCGTCCGCGGGCCCGGCGCGGCGGCGCGGACCTTCATCCGGGCGTTGCCGGTCACCTTCGCGGTCCGGAGTTCGTTCGCCGCGCCGACCTTTTCAAAGGTGGATTCGACCCGGTCGCCGGTCACGTCGCGGTGTTCGCCCGCCGTCGTGTCGTTTTGAAGTTCGATCACGCCGGTCCCCGTGACCTGCTTCACGTCGCCCTGGGCATCAAACTGGAAATCCATGTCGCGGGCGGTCATCCGTGACTGCTTTTCGGACGAGGACAGCACCGCGTTGCCGCGCGCTTCGAGCCGTTGCAGTTTGTTCTTCGCGTCGAGAAAACCGGTCATCCGGTCGGCCCGGTGCTCGTCGCCGCCCCGCGTGAGCCGCGCCCCGCCGACCAGAATCACCCGCTGCTCGGCCTTGAGGTACTCGCCGTGCCCGCCGACGATGGTCCACGGCTTTCCGCCCGCCTGTTTGGCGTCGGGACCGACCGTGACGTTGACGGCGCGGTCCATCACGAGCCGCCCGGTTTTGGATTCCAGCCGCGCGCCGGTGCAGGTGCCCGCGATGTTTTCCTTAGAAAATTCCACCGGGGCATCGGTCGCGCCGACCTCCGCCGCCTGGTCGTAGTTCA
>JAAFHI010000783.1 GCA_013298335.1 Actinomycetota bacterium | reverse complement strand
CGCCTCGGCGGACAGAACCGGCCCGCCATCAATCCGGCCAGGTTTGGATTGGTTTTGGCCCGATCCACCGGCTTTGGCCGTGCGCGGTGCAACCAGCGTGATGGAGAGCGCGACGGTGACGACCGCGGCCAGCAGATACAACGGACGACGCAGGGAAGGTCCTGCCGGTATGTTCGATGCCATGGGATTTTGCTCTTTTCTCATCTTCCGAAAATGAAAATGGTAGCGGCGCAAGGCTGCGTCAGAGCGGCGGAAGCGCGCGCGCCGACGACAGCCGGACATCCGGACGGATGGACGGAGAACGGGAACGGATTCAAATCATTGGTTGGCGCGAATATAGGTGTGCCGCCCCGGCGCGTCAAACACTCGGCAATCCGGAGGACGGGGGTCGGAAAAAATTCCGTTTCAGCGACCGGGAGCACCACGCCGGCCCGGTTCGGTTCCCGGAACTTTGAAGAACCATTCATCGTACGCGCGCGATCCTTAATACATGTGTGCTGAACCGGTGAAACGAAAAAACGGCGACCACGCGGGCCGCCGTTTCAAATCTTCGAAATTCCGAAGGCGTCGTTATTCCACAACCCACGTATCGCCGGCGTTGAGCAGCTTTTCGAGGTTGCCCTTGCCTTTGGTCGCCTGCGCCGATTCGATCTGGTCGGCGAGCAGTTGTTCGAACGTCGGTTTGAAGACGTTGCGGAACACGCCCATCGGGACCGGGAAGGTCGGGAATTCCATCTGGGTCAGCAGGTAGGCGAGCGTCGGGTCGGACGACAGTTCGTCGTGGACGAGCAGGTCGTCCGCCGTGATGCCGTTTTCGCCGATGGTGACGACTTCCGGCTTCATCCCGTTGAGCCGGATGCCCTTGTTGCGGTCCTTGCCGAAAATCATCGGCTGCCCGTGTTCGAGATAGAGCATGTTCTCGGCGCGGACTTCCTTTTCGCTGATCGGCTTGTAGGCCCCGTCGTTGAAGATGTTGCAGTTCTGGTAGATCTCGACGAACGAGACGCCCTTGTGCCGCGCCGCGCGTTCGATGGTCGCCGCGAGGTGCTTGGTATCGACGTCGATGGAGCGGGCCACGAAGGTCGCTTCCGACGCAATCGCCATGCAGAGCGGGTTGATCGGACGCTCGATGCTGCCCATCGGGCTGGATTTCGTCTTTTTCCCGAATTCCGACGTCGGCGAATACTGGCCCTTGGTCAGACCGTAGATTCGGTTGTTGAACATCAGCACGTTGACGTCGAGATTTCGGCGCATGACGTGGATGAAGTGGTTTCCACCGATGGAGAGGCCGTCGCCGTCGCCGGTGATGAGCCAGACTGACAGGTCGGGGTTGGCGGCCTTGATGCCCGTGGCGAAGGCCGGGGCGCGACCGTGAATGGTGTGAAACCCGTAGGTATTCATGTAATAGGGGAAGCGGCTCGAACAGCCGATACCCGACACGAACACGGTATTTTCACGGGGAATGTTCAGTTTCGGCAGGACCGACTGAACCTGAAAGAGAATGGAGTAGTCGCCGCAGCCCGGGCACCACCGCACTTCCTGGTCGGAAATGAAGTCGGTGCGCTGCAATCCGAGCGGCGTGTCGGACGCGCCGGAGATTTTGAGTGATTCCGTCATCGTTCAATCCTTTCGAGGCCTTACAGCAGTTCCTTGAACCGCGTGACCAACTCACTGATCTTGAAGGGCTTGCCGGCGACCTTGTTGATGCTCACGGCGTCCACGAGGAACTGCGCGCGAAGCAGCATGCACAGTTGGCCGAGATTCAGTTCCGCCACGGCAACCCGTTTGTAGCGCTTGAGCACCTCTCCGATGTTGCTCGGAAAGGGGTTCAGGTAGCGCAGGTGGGTCGTGGCGACCGAATGCCCCATCTTTCGGAGTTCCTCGCCGGCGGTCGTGATCGCGCCGTAGGTTCCGCCCCAGCCGACGACGAGCAGGTCGCCTTCGGGCGGCCCTTCGACTTCGAGCTTGGGAATATAGTTGGCGATCCGGGCAATTTTCTCGGCCCGCGTCCGAACCATGAAGTCGTGGTTGGCCGGGTCGTAACTGACGTTGCCCGTGTTGTTCTGCTTCTCGATGCCGCCGAGACGGTGTTCGAGGCCCGGCGTTCCGGGAATCGCCCACGGACGCGCAAGGGTGTCTTCGTTCCGCTTGTAGGGCATGAAGCCTTCGCGTTCGGTGTGGAACCTGACCTCGATTTTCGGCAGTTCGGAAACGGTCGGAATCCGCCACGGCTCGGCACCGTTGGCGATGTAGCCGTCCGACAGATAGAACACCGGCGTCATGAACTGGACCGCCAGCCGGACCGCTTCGACGGCCATCGCGAAACAGTCGCCGGGCGTCGCCGGCGCGACCACCGCCACCGGACATTCGCCGTTGCGGCCATAGAGCACCTGCAACAGGTCGGCCTGTTCGGTTTTGGTCGGCAGGCCGGTCGAGGGGCCGCCGCGCTGGACGTTGACGATGACGACCGGCAGTTCGGTAATCACTGCGAGGCCGATGGCTTCGCTCTTGAGACAGACGCCGGGACCGCTCGTGCCGGTCAGCCCGATATGACCCGCGAACGCCGCGCCGATGGTGGCGCCCATGGCCGCGATTTCGTCTTCGGCCTGGAAGGTCTTGATGCCGAAATTCTTCAGCTTGGAGAGTTCGTGGAGAATGTCGGACGCCGGCGTAATCGGGTAACTGCCGTAAAACAAAGGCTGTTCCGCCAGTTCCGCCGCCGCGACGAACCCGATGGCCGCAGCTTCGTTGCCGGTAATCTTGCGGTACTTGCCGGGCGCGAGGTTCGCCTTCCGGACGCGGTAGTGGGTCGTGAAGATTTCC
>JAAFHI010000190.1 GCA_013298335.1 Actinomycetota bacterium | reverse complement strand
ACCGTCAAACTCGACGTTCAGAAAACGACTCGCGGCGGAGGCGAAGTGGTACTCGACGTGACGCTGCCCGAGGGCTACCACCTGAACGACGAGACGCCGCACCGCTTCAGGCTGAAAACCGACTCCGGCACGATTGTCCTCAAGCCGGAAAAAGCCTCGGGCAGTTCTCCGAAGTTGAAGTTTCCATTGCGGATACCCTTCATCGCCACCACCGAAGGCACGGCGACGCTGACGCTCGACACGACCTTCTTCTACTGCCGCGACAAGGAAGCCTGTGTGATCCGTTCGGTCCGCTTCGTGATTCCCGTGGATGTTTCAAAGGACGGGGCAAAGCGAATCGACGTGAAATACGTCGTACCGAAACTCTGAAGTGAACGCGGAAACAAGAAACGGGGAACAGGCCGGATTCTTTCGGTCTGTTCCCCGTTCCATTTTTGGCTGTTGTCCCCGTTCACCCGGCCTGGAGTTCCGAAATCACCCTTTCACCGGCTGAAAAGCAGGTTTTCTTGAATGAAATGTCGAATTCGTCGAGTGAAATGATGGTTTCACACCACGTAATGGAGGTTTTCACCTCTGAAATGAAGGGTTCACACCTTGAAACGGAGGTTTCCGCCTCTGAAATGGAGGTTTTGACCTCTGAAATGGAGGTTTCACACCTTGAAATGAAGGTTTTCACCTCCGTAATGGAGGTTTCACACTTTGAAACGGAGGTTTTCACCTCTGAAACGGAGGTTTCATGGTCTGTAAAGGTACTTTTCACCTGTGAGAAGCAGGTTTCCAACCGTGTAATGCCGGTTTTCAATGTTGAAACCCGCCCGCTACCGCAGGCGGTACGGACATCATCCCTTTCCCAGACCCGCTCGTTACCGAAGGCGGTACTTCATCCCTCCGACCTCATCCCTCTCAACGGCCTGCCCGCTCCCGCAGGGGGTACTGACTTTTTTCATCCTTCATCCCTCATCCTTCATCCTTCCGCCTTCCCCAAGCCCCATCCGTTCGAGCATGCCGGCGAGGCGCAGGTCGCCGCGGAGCGAATCAAAGCCCGGCCAGACCTTGAGCAGTAAAAGGTCGAAGTGACGCTCGGCAAAGGCTTCTTCGAGAAAACCGAACGTGGCGTCAAGGCAGTCGAGGGCGGCGGAGAGCAGTGCCCGTTCGACGGGTGAGACGTGGCGCTGGCTGGAAAGCGCTTCGAGCCGGTCGGCAACCGCGAACGCCTCTTCGTTTCTTCCGGCGGCGGCATAGACACACCCGAGGTCGGCGATCACGCGCGGGTTGCCATCGCACAGATCGACGGCCCGTTCGAGTACGCGCACGGCTTCCGCGTGATTCCCCGTTTTCGAATAGACCAGGCCCAGCCAGTTCAGCGCGGGGACGAAATCGCCGTTCATGTCGAGCGTATCGCGCAACTGCTCGGCGGCGGTTTCGTAGTCGCGCGCGATGAACAGCATGTCGGCCAGATGCATGTTGATCATCAGCGACAGCGGGTCGAGTTCGAGCGCCCGCCGGGCTTCGAGGATGGATTCCTCGAAGCGTCCGATGGTCGTCAGCAACTGGGAATGCCAGTGGCGTCCGTGGGCGTAGTTCGGTTTCAGATCGAGCCCGCGCCGCATGGCGGCTTCCGCCCCTGCGAAGTCCCAGTCGCCGCAGAGTTTCGCCATCGCCAGCGGAACGTAGCCCTCCGCCAGATCGGGCGCGAGTTCGATGGCGCGGGTCGCGGCGGTTTTCGCCAGTGGCAGGTATTCGCGCGGCGAAACGCCCGCGTGAAGCAGCAACGACAGGCAGCAGTCGGCGTATCCGGCATGCGCCAGGGCATAATCGGGCGCGATGTCGATGGCCGTTTTGAAATGTCCGAGCGCGGTTTCGAGACTCGCCCCGGTGCGAAGCGTCCACGCATAGCGGCCTTTCAAATAGTACTGATGTGCTTTCGAGTTCCCGACCGTCGGCGCGGACAGCGAGGCGCGCTCGGTTTCGGTCAGATGCGGCAGCAGGGCATTGGCGACGCGCTCGGAGATGGAATCCTGGATGGCGAAAATGTTTGAAAACGCCTCGTCGAACTTCTCGGCCCAGATCGGGCTCTGCGTTTCGACGTCCACCAGCCGCACTGTCACCCGCAACCGGTCGGCGATGACCTGGATCGTGCCTTCGAGAATGCGCGCCACCCGCAGTTCGCGTCCGATTTCGCCGAGATTCACCGGTGTTCCCGCGTAGCGCCGCACGGCGCTCGTCGGACGCACCGCGACCCGGCGCATGGTGCTCAGGCGCGTGATGAGCGCGTCCGCGAGACCGAGTTCGAGGTAGGCATTCCCTTCTTCCGCGCCGACCGAGGCGAACGGCAGCACCGCCATCGCCGTACTGATGGCCGGTTCGGAAGTGTCTCCCGCAGCCTCGGTTACCGGAAGTTTGAAACGGTAGCCGAATTTCGAAACCGTTTCGATGAGGTTCTCGCCCGCATCGCCCAGCGCTTTGCGAAGGGCCGACACGTTGCGGGCAAGGCTCACTTCGGTCACGTAGGCATTCGGCCAGACGCGGCTCAGAAATTCCTCCTTCGACACCAGCCGCCCGCGGTTTTCGACCAGCAGCAGCAGGGTTTCAAAAGCTTTCGGCGTCAGGGAAATGATTTCGTCACCGCGCCGGACCCGGCGCTCGGCGGTTTCGATGCGAAATTGTCCGAACGAATAGGTTTGATTCAAGACTTCCGTCATTCCCGCTCTTCAGCCGCGTCGGGGGGCCGGGCTTGCGCTGTAAGAATTTTGTAAGAAAACTTTCAAGACAGCCGAAAAACTACCATGAAGACTCCCGCGTACACTGTGTTCAGAGAAACGCCCTCCCTTTTCCAACGGTTGCGTGATCTGCGAAGGCCGGGCGTTTCGAGTCTTTCATCTTTCTACCATTCATAAAGTGAGCCACATGAACCGTTTGTACTTCCGCTCGGTGTTCACGCTGATTCTGCTGTTGTCCGTCACGGTCCTGATCGGTCAGGCGCAACACCTCAAGCGCAAGGCCGCTATCGGGGCGCGCTTCTCGGCGGTCGCCGACACGCCCGGCCTTAAAGTTGACCTCGTTTCGCCGGAGCTGACCGGCGCGACCATCGGCCTGAAAGCCGGCGATGTGGTTACGACCCTCAACGGCGACGCCATCCGGGACACCGCCGGGCTGGTTGCCCTGCTCCGCAAATACAATGAGGGCGATCAGGTCACCGTCGTCGCGCAACGCGACGGGAAACCGGTCACGCTCACCGGGACCTTCACCGGACGCCCGAAGGAAACCGCGCCGGGGCTCGACGTGATCTACACCGAAACGCAGGTCGGCGCCGAATATCACCGCACGGTCATTCAGAAACCGGCGAACGCGACCGGGAAACTGCCCGCAATCCTTTTCATTCAGGGGATTTACTGTTCATCCGTGATTGACCTCGCGCCGGGGCATCCCTACTACGATTTGCTGACGCCGATTGCTCAAAAGGGGTACGTCGTGGTCCGCACGGAACGCAGCGGACTGAGCGACAGTGAGGGCAAACCCTGCGGCGAAATCGGTTTTCTTGAGGAACTTGACGGATACAAGGCCGCGCTCAAGCAGATTCGGGCATTACCCTACGTCGACACGTCGCGAATTTACGTGCTTGGTCACAGTCTGGGGGGAATTTCGGCCCCGTTCGTCGCGGCGGATGAAAACGTGAAGGGCGTCATCACCTACGGCACTGCGGCGCGGTTGTGGAGCCTGTACGAAATCGAGAATGTGTTCGATCAGAGCCGCATTCCGGAGAAGATTGACTACGTCGAACTCGAAGCCGGGGTCAAACTTCACCAGGAATTCGTCCATCTCTTTTTCGGACAGAAACTGAAACCGGAAGAGATCGTCAAACTTCATCCCGAAATGAAGGATTACTTCGGCCCGGATGGAACCTACGCGTCGCGCGCGCCCCGCTTCTTTCACGAACTGAATGATCTGAAATACGCCGAGACGTGGAAGAAGGTCACCGGCAAGGTGCTCGTGCTCTACGGCGAGAGCGATTTCCAGACCAACGCCGAAAACAACCGGTTCATTGCCGAGATGGTGAATTCGTTCCGCCCCGGCGGCGCCGAATTCAAAATGCTCCCGAAAATCGACCACACCTTTCAAACCGCGGGTTCAAAACGCGAAAGCGTCGAACTGACCGTCAAACGCGATTACGGGCACTTCAACCCGGTCATCGTGACCGAGGTCCTCGCGGGATTGGCCAAGATGCAATAGCCCCTTGAACGGACATTCCTCAGGAAAGGAGGAGAGCGAATGAACTCAAAACGGATAGTCACCTGGACGATGTATGTCATCGGAGCGGTCCTGCTCGGCCTCGCGATTGGCGATGTCGGAAGTGGATGCCATGACTTCGCGACGATTTTCGCGGCCACGTCCAGCAGCCTTTTTGCCTGCGGGGCGGCCATTGAAACCAGCCGGAATCGGAAGTGCCGGACCTAAACCTTCTGGAGAAAACATCGTGATTCGAAAAAACTGCGCCGCTCCGGTCAACCGGAAATGGATCTCCCTGATGACCGGCATCGCCGCCGGATACGCCTTTCTGATTGGGTTGTACCTCGGCCTCGGAAAGTAGAAATGCTTCAGTTTGCGGATTCGGGTTGGTTCGCGCCATTCACCACGGCGGCGCGAACCATCTCGACGAGCGCGGACACATCGTTTTCGCTGAAGTGATCGGGTGAAATCGGCGGATGCAGAACGATTTCGATCGGCCCCGGACGCCATGTCCAGGTGTCGGTCCGGTGGACGGCAAAACTTCCCGCGTTCGTAAATGGCACGATCTCCGCCCCGACCTGACGGGCAAGATGGAACGCGCCTTTCTTGAACGGACCGACCGCGCCGGTGCGCGTCCGGGTGCCTTCGGGAAACAGCAGCACCCACCGGTCGCCGCGGGCCAGCACCTCGCGGGCGGCAGCGAGATCGCGCTTGGCCTGCTCGGTGTCGGTGCGCGAAATCGGCAGATTTCCCCACAACTTCATGAGTGCGCCGTAGATTGGAACGCGGAAATTTTCGCGTTTTTCAAAACCGACGGTCGGGACCGGCAGCGCGACGCACAAAGCGAACGGGTCGAGAAAGTTGACGTGGTTTCCGGCCACGACGTAGGCCCGGCCCGGAACGATGTGTTCCATTCCACGTACCGTCACCCGGACGCCGATCAGCCGGAACACCGCGCGGTAGAGCCGCTGACACACCCGCCACGTCGTTTCCCTTCGGCAGAACAGCACCAGCAGAAAAACCCACGGCAGACCGACCAGTAGGAAGGCCACCAGAACCGCCCAGACCCACAGACTGTGCAAAAATACGCGCATCAGTAGGTAAACTGCTTCCCGCGACGCAAAAGGGGCCGTTCGAGCCATTCCCACGAGGCTTTGGCGAGCAGCATGGCGAGGATGGCAGCGGTGACGGTGACGGCGATGCCCCCAATGGAATCAATGCTCGGCGCGGCGCGGAAGACGAGCGCGTGGAGCAGGCCGAGCATCGGGACGTGCATCAGGTACAACCCGTAGGAAAATTCCCCGACCTTTCCGAAAACCTTTATCCGCAGAAATTTGGCGAGCCAGCCGTCGCGAAATCCGAGCGCGAGCCAGAGCGCGCCCGCGTAGAAGACCGCCTGCGAAAAGTAGAACATCGGAATCAGCGCCGGTTTCGGCAGATTCAGTTTCCGCGAATAGACGCCGAAGAGAATCACGAAACAAACGGCCATCACGAGCATGATCGCCCACTTGAACTTTTGAATCCGCGCCCACGCCGCCTCGTTGCGCCAGAGCATCGCCGTCAGTACGCCGATGCCGAGCGAATCGAAGCGCAGCGGCGTCAGTACATACTGCAAGACCGGATTCGAGCGGCCCGAAAGGGCGATTCCGCACCGCATCAGCGGCGCGGCCACGATGCAGACAACAATCAGTTTCGCCAGATGGCGGGGCGGCGTGAACCGGATGACGAGCGGCAGGAGCAGATAGAACTGTTCCTCGACGGCGAGCGACCAGGTCGGGGCCATCCAGTAGGAGCCGTAATCGCCGGTCCACGCCATCGCGAAATTCTGCGCGTAAACGGCATAGCTGCCGAGCCATAACGCATCCTGCCCGGCGAGCAGCCCGACCGGTCGCGTGATGAGCCATTGCAGCGACGTCGCATTGAAGGCGAAGGCCGCCAGCCGCGTCGCGACGAAGGCCAGAAACACGATGTAGAACAACGGGAAGATGCGCAGAATCCGGCGCAGATAAAAGGTTTTGAAGTAATTCGGCGATTCCCGGACGTCGAGCAGAATCCCCCCGATGAGAAATCCGGAGAGCGCGAAAAAGACGTCCATCACGCCCATGAGCGCGTCGAGGGGCGCGCCCAGCGAGCGAACCGTGGGGCTGGTCGATTGCACCGCGACGAGGTGGACGTAGTGCGAGACGACGACGAGCAGCGTGCAGAACCCGCGGATGCCGTCGAGTTCCGTGATGCGTTCGGAATAGGTGTGCTTCATGTGTGCAGGATTTCGGTTCTTGCGAATCGGCGAAATTAAAGACATTCTTATGTAACAGCGATGTTACTTACCATCGGTAACTTCGCAATCCATTAAAAACTTTTCGTTACGTTGGACAATTCCGTTTCCAATGTCCCGCACTCTGGGTTTTCGGGAAGTATCAATTTCGTCTGGGGGAATCTATGTCTGCAATTAAACGAAAGC
>JAAFHI010000393.1 GCA_013298335.1 Actinomycetota bacterium | reverse complement strand
CGTCACCATCTTTTTTTTCTTTTCCCTGATTGCGGTCATCGTGTTCCCCGCCAGGGCAAGACTCGCGCCGCGTCCCAAAAACCTGCCTGTTCCGGCTCAGACCGGAAATCAAAAAGGGTTGACTCCGTCCGCGTCATTCGCCTTCGAAAAGAACCTCGGACAATCAAATCCGGAAGTAAAATTCCTGACTCGGGGAAACGGTCACGCCGTGTTTTTGACTGATCGGGAAGCCGTTTTCGTGCTTGGCGGAACAGTGAAAACCGGAAGAAATCCAAAGAATCGGCATCCAGTCGGGAGCGAGAACCAACCGGACACCGTCGAGGGGGTTGCGGTTCGAATGGCCTTCCTCGAATCCGAATCAACGCCGGAAATCTCGGCGACCGAACCGCTCCCCGGCACCCACAATTACTTCAGGGGGAATGACCACAACCAATGGACGACGGATATCCCGCTTTTCGCGAGAGTGAATTACAAGGGGATCTATCCCAAAATCGACCTGACGATCTACACCAACGAATCCAGGCTGGAATATGACTTCATTGTGGCACCTGGCGCGAATCCGAACCTGATCCGGCTTGGATTCACCGGGGCCGACCGCGTTGAAGTTGACCCGGACGGGAACCTGCTCCTTCACACCCGGTTCGGGGTGATTCGACAGGAAAAACCGGTTCTCTATCAGATGGTGCGAAATGTCCGGAAGCCGGTTGAAGGTCGTTACCTTCTGCGCGGGCCAAATGAAGTCGGCTTCGAAGTCGGTTGGTATGACCCAAATGTTCAACTCGTGATCGATCCCTTTCTGGTGTACTCGACGTTTCTCGGCGGAGCCGGCGATGACGCGGGAATTTCTGTCGCGGTGGATTCGGCGGGAAATGCCTTTGTTACCGGGCGAACGGTTTCCTTCGACTTCCCAGTCACCGGACAAACCGTGCTTTCCGGCAGTGCCGATACCTTTATTTCAAAGGTCAATTCGACCGGCGACGGTTTGGTGCTTTCCAGTTACATCGGTGGTAACGGTTTTGATGAAGGGAACGCCGTCGTCGTTGACGCAAACGGGTCAGCCTACATTGCCGGAGAAACGAATTCAGGCAACTTCCCTCTCCAGACCGCCTATCAGACCAGCCGAGGTGGCGGACGAGATGCATTCCTTCTGAAATTGCCCCCCTCCGGAAATGCATTGAGCTTTTCGACTTACCTTGGCGGGGCCAACGATGACGTGGCCAATGCCGTCGCCGTTGATTCGAATGGTTCGGCTTTCGTCGCCGGAGTGACGTCCTCAACCAACTTCCCGGTTTCAGGCGCCTTTCAAACCACATTGGGCGGTTCGGGCGATGCGTTCGTGACCAGGTTCAACCCAAATGGCGGAACGGTTGCCTATTCGACCTATTTGGGTGGGACTGACTTTGATGTGGCGAATGGAATCGCGATTGATGGAACCGGCTCGGCTTTCGTGGCGGGAACGACAGGATCAAGCAACTTTCCAACGCAGTCAGCATTTCAGGCGGCAAATAACGGATTGAATGACGCGTTCCTTACCAAATTGAACCCGTCAGGAAGCACCCTTGCCTATTCGACCTATCTGGGTGGGTTCGATGATGACGGCGCGAATGCCGTGGCACTCGATTCGACCGGCACGGCCTACGTCACCGGGTACACGATCTCATCCGATTTCCCCACCGCCGGTCCGTTTGGACCAGCCCAGGCGACGCCCGCCGGCGGGCAGGACGCCTTCATCACCCGATTTCAAACAAATGGTGGCAGCCTTCTGTTTTCAACCTTTCTGGGTGGAAACGGAACCGATGAAGGGACTGGAATCGTCGTCGATTTTGCCGGTACGAGTTATGTCACCGGTCGGACCAATGCGACGAATTTCCCGGCCTTGAATTCAACGCAGGCGAACAATGCCGGGGGATTCGATGCCTTCGTTACCAGTGTGACCAACAACGGCGTGGCTTTTCTGAACTCGACCTATCTCGGCGGCGGCGAGGACGACACGGCGGCGGCCATCACGCTGGATAGCGGGCTGAACGCCTATGTGACCGGAGCGACGAATTCGGCCAACTTTCCGGTTCAGACCGGGTATCAATCGCTGAACCACGGGAACGGTGACGGTTTCCTGACCAAAATCAGATTCAACGCCTGCCCGATTCTGAATGTATCGCCAACGACTTTACCCCCAGTGATTGCTGGTGTTCCTTATAGCCAGACCCTGGCCGCCGGGAACGGGACCGGGCCCTATACATTCTCGGTTTCAGGCGGGCTACCCAATGGGTTTGCACTTTCAACCGAAGGAACCCTGTCGGCCTCAACGACCGCAAATTTCGGTTCGGCCACCTTTACCGTGACGGCGACCGACGCCAACGGATGCCAGGGGATGAGACAATATTCGCTGACGGTGGAATGCCAGCCGGTCACGATCCATCCCTCGGAAGTCACCAATGGAGCAGTCGGACAGTTTTACAGCCAGCTTTTCTCCGCATCCGGCGATGGCCCGAATTACAGTTTCGGATTGAATGGAAACATTCCACCTGGGCTGACCTTCTCCGCCCCAAACGGGAGTTCCGTCCTGCTGTCAGGGATACCCACCACGCCGGGCACCTACAATTTCAGTTTCAATGTTTCCGCCAACTGCCTGACGCTTTCTCCGAATTACACGATTGAGGTTTCCGCGAGCAGCGGCTGCGCGACTGCCGTGGTGATGCCCGCCGCCCTTCCAGATGCGGTTTCAAATGCTGTTTACCGGCAGAGCTTCACTGCTTCCGGTGGTACGGTTCCCTACCGTTTTATCTCGAATACCCTTCCGGCGGGATTACTGCTTTCCTCCGACGGCGTTCTTTCCGGGTCGGTTTTCGTCAATTCCACGGCAACATTCAATCTCAGGATTACGGCCATTGATGGGAATGGCTGTGCGACCAGCGTCGAGAGAACTCTCCGCGTCACCACCTGCCCCACGCTGTCCATCACTCCACCAGTTTTAACAACGGCCAGTGTCGGTGCCCTGTATGACCAAACCTTTACGGCTTCCGGTGGGGTTGCTCCCTACCGTTTTTCAGCTTTTCCGCCCCAGGGGTTGACCATGCTGGAATCCGGGCGCCTGGTCGGCGTACCACTCACACCGACGACCGGCACCCTTCAGGTTTCCGTTCGCGACTCCAATAATTGTCAGGGGACCCTGACGCTCCCATTTTCGGTTACGGCCAGCGCCTGTCCGGGAATTTCCTTCGGTGCGACCACTTCAACCGAAGGGACCGTTGGTGTGCCGTATTCCGTAACCTTCACCGGTTCGGACGGAATTCCGCCTTATACGTTCGCGGTGGTGGCCGGATCGCTTCCCGCCGGTTTGACGCTTTCTCAGAATGGCGTTTTCAGTGGCACGCCGACTCAGTCCGGTGATTTCTTTCCCCTGATGACCGCCACCGATGCAAATGGCTGCCGGGTCATCAATGAAATTCCGATTCCGATTGCCTGTGTTTCTTCCGTTGGCCTTGCACCGATGACCCTGCCCGACATACCGACCGGTGTTCCCTATTCCCAAACGCTGAATGGGACTGGTGGGATTGCGCCCTATACCTTCTCGCTGGCCGGAAATCCGCAGCCGACCTTTCTGCCGACGGGTTTGTCACTTTCTTCCAGCGGCACCATTTCAGGCACGATTCAGGCCATCGGGAATTTTTCATTCTCGGTCCGGGTCGTGGATGCCAACGGATGTTCATTTCTTCGGGACTACACATTGAAGGCAGTTCCGGGCACCTGCCCGAACGGGTCAATTTCACCGAGCACGCTTCCAAATGCGACGGTCGGCTCGCTGTATACCCAGTCGTTGTTCGGAAGCGGCGGACTCGCTCCCTATACCTTCAACATTTCATCCGGAGCGCTGCCCGACGGCTTCGGGCTGTATTCGGATGGGACACTCGTCGGCGTGACGGACGCCACGGGGACCTTTTCCTTCAGCGTGACCGCTACCGATTCGAATGGGTGTTCGAGTGTTCAGGCTTTTTCGCTCGAAAGCGTGGCCGGCGCCTGTCCCGGTCAGTCGCTTTTACCCGCGACTCTCCCGGCTGGTGACGTGACCAATCCGAATTACGATCAAACGCTTTCGATTTCAGGGGGTGAGGCATCATTTCTGGTTGTGGCGGGAAGTCTGCCCTCCGGCCTCACCCTTTCACCCGCCGGACGTTTAACCGGCCAGGTAACGAACGCCACAACTTCACTTTTCACCGTGGTTGCGACCGATTCCAACGGGTGTCGCGCAAGCCGGACCTACTCCCTCGGCGTGGGATGCCCAAGCCAGTCACTGTCGCCAGCTACCCAGTTCACCGCCGCAGTCAATCAGGGATTTAACCAGACCTTTACCGTCAATGGAGGTTCCGGCCGGTACTTTTTCTCTTCGGATTCGGGCGCTTTGCCTCCGGGTTTGTCCCTCATCACCGATCCCACAGGAAATTCCGGCCCGACTTTTGCCATCGGCGGTGTTCCGACCCAAAGCGGGACCTTCACTTTTGGAATTTCAACCACCGACGCCGGAGGGGCTTCCTGCCAGTTCAGTCAGACCCTCTCGTTCACCGTCACTCAAAGCACATGTCCGACCATCACGATTCCAAATGCCCTGCCGTCGCCAGGAGCCAATATCGGCATTCCGTTCTCTTTTGCCTTGCAGGCGAGTGGCGGGACCGCACCTTACACCTACAGTTTGGGTGGTAGC
>JAAFHI010000611.1 GCA_013298335.1 Actinomycetota bacterium | reverse complement strand
CGCAGATGCTGTTGCGCTGCGCGGCCCTGAACAAACTCAACCAACTCCCGAAGGCCCAAAGCTACAAGGTCTGAACTGACCATTTATCGGGGAGGCTTGTCTGCTCTGCCTTTTGTGCAACAAAGCCCAGCCTGATCATAGTCGGATTGCTTTTGGGAATTTTCTGGGTGGTCAGTCGGGTTGTGGGCGGTTTTCACATTGATTCCCACGATTTGGTGGGAACCGTCATCACCGCCGTCATTTTGGTGGTTCTGGTGGTCGTTCTGGCCGTCGTGAACGCTTTTCTCCTGGAACGAAAAAACAAAATCCTCGCCAACTGGTTCGAACGCCTCGCCGATGCCGCCCTCGGTCTGCTGTGGTGGGTGTTTCCTTTCCATTCCGACGAGAAAGACCGCTGACGGCCTGCTTTCTCCGGGCGGTGTTTAATGAAAAATTGCCGAAAACCGAAAACTTCTCATGCCGCATTCAACCGAGCGCCGGATGGCGCGGCGTTATGATAGCCGTGGGCGAGCGGAGTGAAGCCCACGGAAGCGGCGAGCTTCAAACGTGAAGCCGCGCACGCGGCGAAACTCTGGCACGAAAATTGTTCCTCACCTTGTCCGGAAACGCGATTTTGCCGCGAACCATCGTTGAATCAATCGGTTCCGGTTCTGTTGCGGCTTCCGAATCCGAACCGCGCACGCGGTGAAAGAGGTGAAAGAACATGCCGCAAACCTTGACGAACCTGCTGGTCCACGTCGTTTTTTCAACCAAACATTGCCGACCGTTCATCACGCCCGAAATCGAACCGGAACTTTTTGCCTATATTTCGGCGCTCTGCGCGGAACGCGGCACTCCCTGCCTGGCAATCGGCGGGGCCGACGATCACCTCCACCTGCTCATTTCGCATTCCAGAACGAAAGCGTTGAGCGACATTGTCCGTGACATCAAGGCGTATTCTTCAAACTGGCTCAAAACCCGAAGTCCGGCGCTGCGCGACTTCGGGTGGCAGGATGGATACGGCGGATTTTCCATCGGACAATCCGGCGTGGCGCCGCTCCGGCGCTACATCGCCGAGCAGCGGCAGCATCACCAGAACCGGTCGTTCAATGAGGAATATCGGATATTGCTCCACCGGTACGAAGTAAACTTCAACGAAAGATTCCTTTCCGAATGACAATCCCTCACCGCTGACGCGGCTCGGGAGGAAGCGGGGCCGCTTTCCCGATTTTTCACGATCGATGCATGAAATTCTCCTGACCGCGCAGCCACCGGACGGTTTGCGGCAACCTCCGCGCTTACTTCTGGCACGGCTTGGAAAGTCCCGCCGTCTCGGACACAATCGCCCGCAACATCAGGTCGTCTCCCGTGTGCCCGGTTTTTGTTTCGCAACTTCAACCAGACCGGAAGACGACCTTCCTTGTGACCGCCGAAGATCGACCCTTCCCCCGAAACCCCGCCCAGTGAAGTTGTATCCGTAATGTCAAAACCAGCCCCGACCAAAAACAAGAACAAAAAAGTTGCCTCGAAAACCGTCTCTTCCAAACCCGTCAGACCGCCGGTCGTCGAACCCGAAGCCATCGTGGTGCGCGGCGCGCGGGTTCACAATCTGAAAAACGCCGACGCCTCGTTTCCGCTGCACAAACTGACGGTCGTGACCGGCGTGAGCGGTTCGGGCAAGTCGTCGCTCGCGTTTGACACGGTGTATGCGGAAGGCCAGCGCCGCTACGTCGAATCGCTGTCGGCCTACGCCCGGCAGTTTCTCGAACGTATCGACAAGCCCGATGTCGATGAAATCACGGGAATCTGTCCGGCGATTGCGGTGCGTCAGAAAAATCAGGTCCGCAATCCGCGCTCGACGGTCGCGACGCAGACCGAGATTCACGATTACCTGCGGCTGCTGTTCGCGCGCGTCGGTCGGACCTACTGTTACAACTGCGGCGCGCCCGTCCGGCGCGACACGCCGCAATCGGTCGCCGATGAAGTTCTGACGCTGGCCGAGGGCACGCGCTTTTACGTCGCGTTTTCCGCCGCCGCCGGAATGGCCGGACTCGCCGACGATACTGCCGCCGAATCCTCCGCGGGAACGAGTGTCGAACGTTTCGAGGTCGGGGAAGATGACGCGCCTGCTCCGAAGAAAGCGCCCGCGAAAAAACGCGCGCGCAAGACGGCGAAAATTGACCCCGCAAAAATTCGTCTGCGCGTGAAGGCGCATGTGATGAGCCTCATGCAGCGCGGATTCACGCGCCTGCTCGCAGACGGTCAGACCATCGAACTTTCTTCGCCGGACGATTTCACGCGGGAAAACTTCACCGGCGTGTCGGTCGTGGTTGACCGTCTCGCGGTCCGCGACGACATCCGCTCGCGCCTGACCGATTCGCTCGAAACCGCCTTTCGCGAAAGCCACGGCACGGTCGAAATTCATACCGTCGGGCCGGACGCGACAGTTTTGAACTTCAGCGAAGCCTTCGAATGCAAGACGTGCCGCATTCCCTATCTCGCGCCCGAACCGCGCCTGTTCAGTTTCAACAATCCCTATGGCGCGTGCCCCACCTGTCAGGGCTTCGGCAACGTGATGGGGCTGGATATGAACAAGGTCATTCCGGACCGTTCGGTTTCGCTGCGCGACGGCGCGATTGATCCGTTCACCAAGCCGCAGTTCGAATGGGCGAAGACGACCGTGCGCGAGCTTTCGAAGCGGCACGGTTTTTCGATGACCGAGCCGTTCAACAAGCTTTCTCCCGAGCACCAGAAGATTCTGCTTGAAGGCGAGCCGGGCGGAGAATGGCGCGGCGTGCGCGGTGTGTTCGACTGGCTTGAAACGAAAAAGTACAAAATTCACGTCCGGGTTTTCATCGCCAAATATCGCGGCTACACGACCTGTCGCGAATGCGGCGGCGGACGTCTGCGCAAGGAAGCGCGGGCGGTAAAAATCGGCGGACGCGACATGGCCGAAGTGCTTGGCATGTCGGTCAGCGACGCAGCGGAATTCTTTGACCGGCTCGAACTCACGACCGAGGAAGCGGGCATTGCCGACCGCCTGCTGATTGAAGTGACGCGCCGTTTGAAATTTCTACGCGAAGTCGGCGTCGAATATCTCTCGCTTGATCGCCTGGCCTCGACACTGTCCGGCGGCGAGTCACAGCGCATCCAGCTCGCGACCCATCTCGGGTCTTCTCTGGTTGGGGCACTCTACGTTCTGGACGAGCCGAGTATCGGACTGCATCCGCGCGACAACGAGCGGCTCATCCGCGTCATGGAAAATCTGCGCGACATCGGAAACACCGTGCTGGTGGTCGAACACGACGAGGAAATGATGCGTTCGGCGGACCGGATTATCGACGTTGGTCCGAAGGCCGGTGAACACGGCGGCGAAATCGTTTTTCAAGGTACGGTGGAAGAACTTCTCAAGCATCCCGACTCGCTGACGGCCAAGTATCTGCGCGGTGAAATGAAGA
Organism: Actinomycetota bacterium; assembly: GCA_013298335.1. Lineage (GTDB taxonomy): Bacteria > Acidobacteriota > Blastocatellia > Chloracidobacteriales > Chloracidobacteriaceae > JAAFHI01. The sequence continues at coordinate 30 of JAAFHI010000611.1, read as the reverse complement.
TCGCCACGCCGAAGCGACGAACCCCGCCGG
>JAAFHI010000765.1 GCA_013298335.1 Actinomycetota bacterium | reverse complement strand
TGAAAACCTGTGGAAGAAGCGTGACGGACTGAACGCCTACACCCGGTCGATCTTCGCCATTGCGGCCAACAAGTATGGCGAAAAGGAGAAAGCCCAGACGCTCATTCGCAATCTCGAAAACGGCGTGAAGCGCGACACCGCGCCGAACGTCTCGCGCGTGGCCGACACGGGCGCGCAGGCGAACGAAGCCGTGATGGGCACGGCGCACTGGGGCGAGGACGGCTTCTGGTATCGCTGGTCTGACGGCGGCATCGAGGCGACGGCCTTCGCGCTCCAGGCCTTCCTTGAAGTCGATCCGACCAACGCCCTCATCGAACCGACGATGAACTGGCTTATCAAGAACCGGCGCGGCGCGCAGTGGAGCAACACGCGCGACACGGCCATCGTGGTGCTCGCGATGAACGATTACCTCAAGACGTCGAAGGAAACCTCCGAGGCGTCGAACTACACGGTGTTCGTCAACGGCAAGCAGGTCGCCAAGCGGACGGTGAGTCTCGCGGAAATGCTCTCCGCGCCGAGCCGCTTCGAGATTCCGTCGGAAGTTTTAAAGAACGGCGCGAATGAAGTGCGCGTGGTGAAGGCGAGCGGCAAGGCGCTCTATGTCTCGGCGGAGGCGACGTTCTTCAGCCGCGAGTCACCGATTCCGGCGGCGGGCAACGAGATTTTCGTCCGACGGCAGTACTACAAACTGGTTGCGACGCCGACGCTTCTCAAGGGCTTCGTCTACGAGCGTGTCCCCCTCGCCGACGGCGACACGGTGACGAGCGGCGACCGCATCGAGTGCGTGGTGACGATGGAGGCCAAGAACAATTACGAATACCTGTTGTTCGAGGACTTCAAGCCCGCGGGCTTCGAGGCGACGCAGCTCAAGAGCGGGGAACTGATGGTCGTGCGCGAAGTGCGCTCGGCGAAAGGCGGAGACGATCCCGCCGACGCTGCACACTTCACCGGTCGTCAGGAATCGGTCTACCAGGAACTGCGCGACCGCAAGGTGGCGGTGTTCGTGGACAGCCTGCCGCAGGGGCTCTGGGAAATGCGCTACGAATTCCGCGCCGAAACGCCGGGCCGCTTCTCGGCGCTGCCGGTGGTCGGTCACGCGATGTACGTGCCCGAAATTCGCTGCAACGGGGCGGAGGTCCGCATCGTCGTGAAGTAGCCGGAATCCCAATGGACCTCGCGTACCCTGCGCGCTGATTTAAGGCAATGCGCGTCGAGTTTTCGGCGCGCATTCCATTTTTAAGTTTCATTTAATTTCATTTCCCTGAACATTTTTTTCTTCTTTTTTGAAAAAACTGGTTGACAGATTGTTTGCCATCCGTATTATCTCCGCATTGCAAGTCCTCATCTTTCGGAAAGGAACAGTCGCCATGTCGCGCATCAGCGAGAACAGTCAGCTTAGGGCCACGCGCGGATTCATATCTGCGGGCGTGAAGTTTGCGGCCATGTCCGGTCGACCGCAGGTCGCCAACGGTCACGGTACAATTCTTGTCATCGACGCGCACGGCGTGCTGCTGCCAACCGATCGTACCGATTTTGAAGGATATTTGAATCAAAGCCAGAGAATGTGACAACGCGGGAGCGGCATCCCGCTCCCGAAACGCTCAATACGCACCACCGGCGACAGAACCCGGCACTGGCGTAGCGAAAACCGAGCACTCAGGAGCGGGCCGCTTCCGAAGGTCAGATTGACCGACGAAGCGCCCGCTCTTTGTTTTGCGTGAAAATTGATTCTCACGCGGCGCGAGCGAAGCGGATCGAACGTCAAAAAAAGGCTCATTCGAAGTCCATCCTTCCAGGCCGTCATCGGCGGCGAACCGTGCGTTCCGGATATCCGGAGCGGTAGGCCGATGTGTGTTTGAATTTCTTAATTCTTTTTGAATTTTGTTCTTTATTAATTTTAATTTTTGAAAGGTTTCAGAGTTCATCGGGATTTCCGAAATATGAATCCGTAGCTCAGCGGATACAGAGCGCAGGCGCACGATGCCTGCCGACGGCGGTTCAAATCCGCCCGGATTCACCAAAGCGAACGATGAATGATGAAGCGGGGTTTTAGGTGTTGGAGGCTGGGTTTTGGGGGTGTGGCATGGAACGTTTTTTGAAAAATCAAAATTCAAACCCCAAACCCCAACCCCCAAAACCCCAAAAGATTGGGTCCTGGAAGTTGGAAAGAGGAAACGTTGAAGGTTTTCTGGCTGAAAAAGCCAACGCCCAGGACCCAAAACCCTGAACGTGAATGCGGTTCCGTTGCTTAACGGTAAAGCGCCCGCCTTATAACCGGGTCAAAGCGCGGTCCTGATAAGACCGTCATGCGGGTTCGACTCCCGCCGGAACCACCAGCCTGAAAAGGATGAAGGATGAGGGATGAAGGCTGAAACAAAACAAACCGTTGAAGATTCGCGGGGAAGGAGACGAACCGGGGAAAGGGTGAATTTCATCCTTCATCCCTCATCCTTCATCCTTTTCCGAATATCGGGATGTGGCGCAGTGTCAGCGCGCTCGGCTTGGGACCGAGAGGTCGAAGGTTCAAATCCTTCCATCCCGACCATCTTTTCCAACCCTACCGAAAGGAGGCCGTGATGTTGACGATGGAAAAACGCACTCATTTTTCTCTTTCCGAACTCGAACGACTGGTCGGCGCGTTCGAAGCCGCCGAACTGACCCGCGAGGAATGGACCCACGAAGCGCACCTGCTCGTCGGTTTGTGGTACGCGAGTCGCCATCCGCGACCCGAGGCCGTGAGCCGCATGCGGCGCGGTATCCGAAACCTGAATCGCGCCTGCGGGGTGGCCGACACCACGACCAGCGGGTATCACGAAACGATCACGCTCTTTTATATGTGGATTCTGGCGCGGTTCGTGGCGGACCACGGCCCGGATCGTCCCCTCGATACGCTCGCGAACGGTCTGATGGCGAGCGAGTACGCCG
>JAAFHI010000951.1 GCA_013298335.1 Actinomycetota bacterium | reverse complement strand
CGCCGGTGGTCGAGGCCGCGCCGGTGGCGTCGACCTGGATGTTGTGCGCCGTCCAGAGGCGACCGTTGCGGACCTTGGCTTCGTAGAGCCGGTCGTCGAGCGCGTCAAGCGCGGCCTGCGAGCGGCCCAGAACCGTGACATTGAGCGGCGCGCTGGTCGCCGGTACGGTCACGCTGAGATTGCCCGAGATGGCCGGGGTGGGCGTGCCCGCGCCGGTGATGCGGCGCAACTGGAGCAAACCGAAAGCGGCGGCGTCAACGCCGATCAGATACGCCTCGGTCGCCGCCGGGTCGGGGTTGTCCGCGACATACGGCGTGTAGGGCCCGGGGCCGCTGCCGTTGTTCAACTGGCGGAACGCCGTCACCGTGAGGGTCGGCGTCACGGCGAACAGGTTCGCCTTGTTGATGACGAAAACGGTCGAGCCGAGGAAGGCCGTGCCCGCCGTATTGAACATGTTGATGCCGAAATAGACGCCGGTGGCGTCGATGCCGAGCGTGTCGTAGTCGGCGAAGGGCGTCTGCGACTCCGCGCCGCCGCCATCGGTCGCCGCGAAGCTGAAGAACGTGAAGCTCGACGCGCTGGTGATCGTTTCACCGTTGCTGATGGCGAACAGAATTCGGTTCGTCGTGGACGTGGTGATGATCGAGACAAACCACCGGCGGGTGATCGGGTCGAATTTGACGCGCGGATCGCTCAGGCCGGCCCCGCCGCTCACCGGGCTGAAAAAGGTGCTCAGGCTGAGGGCGACCGCGCCATCGGCCGTGCCGGTCGCCTTGCTGAACGACCGCATGAAGACGTTGGCGGCGACGACGACCTGCGTCGGACCGACCGCGCCGTGCGAGTCCGGCGGCACGAAACCGCCCGCTTCGGTCGACGTCACGCCGAGGAAACTGGTCCCGGTCGTCTGGGGGGCGTTGGGCGTCACGTTTTCGGTCTTGGCCCCGCCCTTTTCAATCGCAGCCGGCGGCCACGAAGCAACCTGGGGCGACTCCGGACGGTTCTTCAAGGTCCGCCGGTGATGCACGAGGAACTCGAATTCGTCCTTCGTGAACCGTTCTCCGGCGACTTTCGGCGGCGGACTCTTCTTTTCCAGCGCCATCAGGTCGGCGACCGAAACGGTCGTCCCCTGTCCGATGGTCTGGGCGGCACCATACGTTACGGCTTCACCTTTGTCCTGCGCGCGGGTTGTGCCCGTATCGAGCGACGCCCGCGTCGACGGCATGAAAATGGCCGTCAACAGGAAAAAGATACCGAACGCGGCGAGCGTATATCGGCTTCCTCGTGTCATTACTTCTAGCTCCTCTGCTTGTAAATCATCGCCGCGAACCGCGAACGATGGCGTGTTGAATCGGCGACCTTTGGAAGACCGGTCGCGTCGGTTGAAATACTCCCGTCACTCCGATGGCGGAAATCGGTCCGTCACGGGGGAATCCGGGTTGGACCGTTTGCCGGGGTTGGTTTTCCCCGGTCGAATCTGTTCGCGAAGGGTTTCCCCGGTCGCGGGGGGCGGTTCGAGGGCCTGGATTTCGGCCACCGTCCGGGTCACGCCGGTACCGACTGTTTCCGCCACGCCCACGCGCGCGCCGTCATCGGCGGGCGGGGGTGTCGGTAATGGTTCCGGTGAGACGGACAAGGGAAACTCCGGTATTTCGCCGCGACCGGGAATCTCGGGAACGCACGCGTACGGCGAGGACCCGGAACACAGGCAGGAAAAACGGGTGGGGGAACGATGAATTCAATTTGGTTTGTACATTAAAGCACAAAAAGAGACGAAAAAAACCGGCTCGCTGGAAGAAAATGAAAGAATTTTATAATAGAGGCCGTCACGGTTTGAATTGCCCGTTCGTATAGGATCGGCGTTTGTCGGAATCCCCGACGGCGGCTACAATCCGCCGCTCCCAAAAAATCCACCATCAGCCGAACCCGTTCCAGAACGTGTCGTCACCGAATTCCATCCGTCCGGCGCGCCGGACCAAAACCGTCGTCATCACCGTCTTCGGGGTACTTGCCGTCGCCTTGCTCGCGGGCGGGCTGTTCGTGCGCGGGGAAGCGCGTGCCATCCGCGAGGCGCAGCGCGATCTGGCCCCGGTCGCCTATGTCGGTTCGGATTCCTGCCAGGAATGCCACCCGGCGGAACACGCCTCCGGCAGCGAGTCGCACCACCACAAGATGACCCAGACGGCCACGCCCGCCGCAGTCGTCGGCGATTTCGACAACGCGACCTACACGTTCAACGGCGTCACGTCGAAGATGTACCGCCGGGGCGACGAATTTTTCATGGAAACGCTCGATCCGGGCGGAAAGATGGCGGTGGCGAAGA
>JAAFHI010000525.1 GCA_013298335.1 Actinomycetota bacterium | reverse complement strand
AAGAAAAATTTCTGAATCCGTTCCGCTGAATGCGGAAGTGACGCCAACTAAAGCACTGACCGCCACGCTTGGCAATGCGGTGAAAGTTGAAAGGTCATCCCTCGCTCACGCTCGGGGTTCCATACCCGCGGAAAGATGGTGACATCCATCCAGCGGTATGGAACCCCGAGCGTGAGCGAGGGAACGGCGGAAAATTTGCCGGTTGCCAGGCATTTCAACCCGCGCGTACATTTCCCAAACACAGCTTCTTCTTGAACCTGAGGCCGAAAGCTGTCGTACAGACTCGCACCACATTTTCCAGCCATTCACCAATGACCTGACCGGTCGGGTCCGCTTTCCTGAACCCCGCGAGAGAAAGGAACGCCATGCCTGAATCGTCCGCCCGATTTCTTGACGCACTTCCCCGTACGGCCCGCGATGCGGCGCGCGACTGGTGGTCGAAGCTGACCGACCGCGACCGCGCCGAACTTCAAATCCTGTGGGATGAACGGCAGAACTCCTGCGCCAACGCCCACGCCACGAGCGAAACCGGCGCGACCACATGGCACCGACTGCCGATTGTCGTCCGGGGACGCTTTTTCGACGCCGACACGCCGACCAATGACGAGCTTGAAGCGTGGAACGTCGATCTGTACGAATTTCTGCTCGACCACCCCGAAGTCAAAATCGCGGAGACCTTCACGGAACGGACGTTCCACTTCTGTACCGTCCACGAACACGCCCGCGACGTGTTGAAAAACGGCGTGCTTCCGGCGGATTTCGTCTGTCCGTTTGATTCGGGCGACTGTCCGATGCGGGCCATCCTCGCGCTCAAGCCGGGGCAATCGCTGAAACTTGAAGGCGTGACCGCACGATGAAGATGTACATTCTTGTAAAAGAGACGATTCCGACCGGTTTTGCAATTCTCGGCGCGGCGCATGCCTCGCTCGCGGCCTACCTCAAGTTCCGCGACACCGAGGAAGTCGGGCAGTGGCTGTCGGGGCCGTTTTACAAGGCGGTCTGCATGGTGACCGACGCGGAATTCGACAAGGCGAAGGAAGTCGCCGACCACGTCGTCATCACGGAATCGGCGCTCAACGGACAGGAAATCGCCATCGCCTTCAAGCCGCGCGAGGAATGGCCGAAATCGTTCAAGTACTATCGGCTGTACAAGTAACGGAAACGGGGAGCGGCTTCCCGTTCTTACACAGGGAGCAAACAATGGCTGGAACTTCACCGGGATGGATCATGATCATCCTCATTCTCGTCGTCACCGCGCTCGTCGCCGGACTGGTGCTCGGATTCGCGGGCGACATGCTGGGTTTTTCGACCAGAACCAGTACGACCGCCATCGGGGCCACCGTAGGCGTCGTCGGGGCGATTCTCATTTCCCGCCGGCTGGGCGGCAAATAATCTGAAAACCGGAGTTCGCAAAACGGTGAAAATCCTCGAAACCGAGCGCCTCGTCCTGCGCCGTGTCACGACCGACGACGCCGAATTCATCCTCGAACTGCTCAACGACCCGTCGTTTCTGCGCTTCATCGGCGACAAGGGCGTACGGACGCTCGACGACGCGCGGCACTACGTCATGACCGGGCCGGTCGCCAGCTACGAACACTTCGGATTCGGTCTTTTTCTGGTCGAACTCAGGGAAACCGGCGCGCCCATCGGCCTCTGCGGGCTGTTGCAGCGGGCGACGCTGCCCGACCCGGACATCGGTTTCGCGTTCCTCCCGGCGTACCAGTCGCGCGGATACGGAAAGGAATCGGCGGCGGCGGTGATGGAATATGGCCGCACCGAATTCGGGATGAAGCGGATTCTGGCGATCACGTCGCTCGACAACGACGCCTCGATTGCCCTGCTTCAAAAAATCGGCCTGAAATTCGAGCGCATCACGCGGCTGACGCCCGACGCGGGGGAAATCCGGCTTTTCGCGTGGGAGGCGTAGCGTCCACATTTTTTCTCCCATAGCCTCGCCCGAGCGCGTCGGCAACACGATTCACATTACACCCCATAGCCTCGCCAAAGCGCTCCGGCTATGGGCTATCCTCTTGAAATCAAAGTATTAAAGCCGGATTGAAGGATTTATGAATCTTCTAAAAACAACACTGTGCTGCACGCTTCTTTTCGGTTTCGGTACGTCGGGCGCATTCGCCCAGACCGCGAAACCGGCCTCGGCGAAAGCCGCCAAACTCCCGGCCATCAAGGGAATGACCTACCACAAGGCGCGGAAGGTTCTGCTCGCGAAGGGCTGGAAACCGGTTCAGACCATCGAATCGAAGGACGCCTCGACGAGCCCGGAGACGAAATACGGCAACGGCAGGGAATTCTGGAAACGGGGCTACGTCGAGGTCGAATCCTGCTCCGGTACGGGCGAAGCCCCCTGCGCGTTTCTCTTTCGCGATTCAAGGGGACGCCGGTTGCGGGTCATCACCAAAGGCGAGGAAAGCCCGGCCCGGAAAACCTTCGCCGTCGTTTCCGATCTGGAAATTATCCCCGCCGGCGAATAACCGCCCTCGAATCCGACCATGACTGACGAACTGCAATCCGAATGGCCGTGGTTTCTCATTTTGCGGGATACCAATCCTGAAATGGTCATGGCGTGGATGGACGCCTTTTCCGACTACGGCCCGTGGTCGGTCGGGAGCGGCGACATCCTGCGCCAGAAGGCCGACGCAATCGTGAGTCCGGCCAACAGTTACGGTTTCATGGACGGCGGCATCGACCTCGCCTACCGCAACCATTTCGGCCTGGGCATTCAGAACCGGCTCCAGCGCTACCTCGAAGAATTCCACGCCGGTTTTCTTCCAGTCGGTGAAGCGGTCGTCATCCGGACGGCGAACGACCGGATTCCGCTGATGATCGTCGCGCCCACGATGGAACGCCCGGTGGACGTGAGCGGAACGGAAAACGCCTACCGGGCGATGCGGGCGGTTTTTCAATGCCTGCGGTCGTACAACGCCGCCGCCCGCGAACGCGGCGAACCGGCCATCCACCGGATCCTTGTCCCTGGACTCGCAACCGGCATCGGGCGCATGCGCGTGGACGACAGCGCCGGGCAGATGCGCCGCGCCGTGGACGAGGCGCTGGAGACGGACGTTCATTCGTAATTCATTGAAAACACTTGTTTTTACTACATACGGGAGCCTTCGACATGGTGATCGGAAAACCCAACCGGGTGACGCGAACCTATACGCAGCGGCTCGTCGCCGGGCCGTTGGCCGTGTTTCCCCTGCTTTGCCCGGTGCGCGAAGCCGACTGGATCGAGGGCTGGGACCCGCTGCTTGTCCTGAGCGAATCGGGCGTGGCCGAACCCGACTGCGTTTTCGTCACGCAGGCCGCCCCGCACGACGCCGTGTGGTTCGTCACCCGGCATGAACCGGACGCCGGATTCGTGGAAATGCTCAAAATCACGCCCGGACTGACCGCCTGCAAGTTACACATCCAGCTTGTCGTGACGCCGGACGGCTGCGACGCGGTCGTGACCTATTCCCACACCAGCCTCGGCCCGGACGGCGATGCCTTCGTCGAGGGGTTCACCGAGGACTTTTACGTAAAATTCATGCGCGACTGGGAAGCGCGGTTGAACCAGTACCTCACGACGGGAACCGCGCTCGGCTCGCAGGCGGGAAGTTGATCGGAACCGGGCGATTGGCGAATACCGCCGGGAAAAGTACTCGGGAACGGAAAAGAGGCCGGGAAAATATCCCCGGCCTCCTGGTGTTGGTGGTATTCGGCGGGCGATCAGGTCGCCCGGACCAGTTCTTCGCTCTCCGCCGCCGCGAATGACCGGAACCGGAGGACATCGCCTTCCAGATAGGCTTCGACGCGGCCCATGTCGCGGAAGTCGCCGCGGATGACCGCCTCCGACAGCGGGTCTT
>JAAFHI010000008.1 GCA_013298335.1 Actinomycetota bacterium | reverse complement strand
GAAGAAATTCTGCGAATGGAACATGAAATTCTGGATTACCTGACTCGCCACTCGACTCAACCTGCATCCGAGGCGGCCTGAATCACTCGGACCGAGCGACTGAATACCATGCCGAACGTCATCGAACTTGATTACGCCCCACAGAACAAGATCGCCGAGGTGCTGCGCGAGCAGTCGGCGCTCGACAACGCCATCACGATCAGCATGGGGCCGCAGCACCCGTCGACGCACGGCGTACTCCGGCTCGAACTGATTCTCGACGGCGAGACGGTGATGAACGTCAAACCCGACATCGGCTATCTCCACACCGGCATGGAGAAGCAGATGGAAACCAAGAAGTACCAGCAGAACATCGTCATCACCGACCGGATGGACTACCTCAACCCGATGGGCAACAACCTCGGGTACGTGATGGCGGTCGAAAAGCTGCTCGGCATCACCGACGACATCCCGGCGCGCGCGCTGACGCTGCGGGTCCTGCTGACGGAACTCCAGCGCATCGCGTCGCACCTCGTCTGGCTCGGCACGCACGCGCTTGACCTCGGTGCCATGTCCTTGTTTTTCTATTGTTTCCGCGAACGGGAAAAGATTCTCAACCTCTATGAAGCGGTCTGCGGCGGGCGGATGACGGTGAGCTATTTCCGCGTCGGCGGGCTGCCCTACGACGTGCCGTCCGGGTTCAATCGGATGGTCAAGGACATTCTCGACGCGCTTCCGGCGGCCTACAAGGAATACCACACGCTCATCACCGGCAATAAAATCTTCCAGCGGCGGACGCGCGGCGTCGGGGTGATTTCCGGCGAAGACGCGGTCGCCTATGGGCTGACCGGGCCGAGCCTGCGCGGTTCCGGCGTGAATTACGACGTCCGCCGGGCGACGCCCTACTGCGGCTATGAAACCTACGATTTCGAAGTGCCGGTCGAGCAGGACGGCGACGTGTTCGCCCGCTACATGTGCCGCATGCGCGAACTCGAAGAGAGCCTGAAAATCTGCCGCCAGGCGCTCGACCGCCTCAAGCCCGGCCCGATTAAAGCCAACTCGCCCAAGATCGTGCTGCCCGAGCGCGACGAGATGAAGCACCAGATGGACGCGCTCATCCACCATTTTCTGCTCGCGGCCTACGGTTTCGCCGTCCCGAAAGGCGAGGTCTACCACGCCATCGAGGGATCGAAGGGCGAACTCGGCTTCTACATCATCGCCGACGGCACCGAACGGCCATTCCGCTGTCATGTCCGCGGGCCGTCGTTCGTGAATTTGCAGGCAATTCCGAAGATGTGCGAAGGCGCGCTGATCGCCGACGTGGTCGCCATCATCGGCAGCCTCGACATCGTGCTTGGTGAAATCGATCCGCTGTCATGTCCGCGGGCCGTCGTTCGTGAATTTGCAGGCAATTCCGAAGATGTGCGAAGGCGCGCTGATCGCCGACGTGGTCGCCATCATCGGCAGCCTCGACATCGTGCTTGGTGAAATCGACCGTTAGCGGGAAGGGATCAGGGGTCAGGAATCAGGGAACAGGTTTTCATTCCCGTTTCTCAGGCCCGATTCCTTCGCCGCTTCTCACTGATCCCTGATTCCTGACCCCTGATCCCTTTTCCCCTATGTTTTCCGACGCCATCCACCAGAAAGCCGACGAAATCGTCGCCCGTTATCCGCAGAAGCGGTCGGCCATCCTGCCGCTGCTCCATCTCGTCCAGAACGAGGAACGCCGCATTTCCGAAGACGGCATGCGCTTTGTGGCGAAAAAGCTCGGGTTGAACATGAACGACGTCTACGAAGTACTGACGTTCTATTCGATGTTCTTCACGGACGACATCGGGAAGTACCACATCCAGCTTTGCCGGACGATCAGTTGCTTCCTCTGCGGCGCGGGCCAGTTGCGCGAGCACCTCGAAAAGAAACTCGGCATCAAGCCGGGCCAGAAAACGCCCGACGGACGCTTCCGCCTGAGCGAAGTCGAGTGCATCGGCTCGTGCTCGACCGCGCCCGCGATGCAGATCAACTTCGACTTCCACGAAAATCTCACGCCCGAAAAGATCGACGCGATTCTCGACGCCCTGCCGTAGTCGCGAATCGGCATCATTCTCTCCCCGTCCTGAGGGCCGGGCAGATACCGCCTGCCCACCAACACAAAGGCTCCGACTTTATGACCCGGCTCCCCTATGCTTGGGAGCGCGGCAGGGACAGCCCTCCCTTACGGTCAGGCTGCCGTTTCGGTTGTGGCCGCGCAATTTTCAAAATCGGAACGTTTATGCTTGACCGAATTGACATCATTCAGGGGAATATCGCCGCGTTCGAAGCCGATGCGGTGTTGAACGCCGCCAATAAATCGCTGCTCGGTGGCGGCGGGGTGGACGGCGCGATTCATTACGCCGCCGGTCCCGAACTGCTCGAAGAATGCCGGACGCTCGGCGGCTGCGAGACCGGCGAGGCGAAAATCACGGGCGGTTACAATCTTCCCGCGAAATACGTCATTCACACGCCCGGCCCGATCTGGAAGGGCGGCGACCGCAACGAAGACGCACTGCTCGCCGCCAGCTACCGGAACTGCCTCGCGCTGGCCGCCGAACACGGCATCAAAACCATCGCCTTTCCGAGCATCAGCACCGGGGCCTATGCCTTTCCGGTGGATCGCGCCGCCAAAATTGCGCTCACGACGGTGCGCGATGTCCTCGCCGCCGGTTCATCGGTCGAGCGGGTGACGTTCGTGTGCTACACCCGAGCCGACCTCGCGGCGTACCGCAAGGCTTTTTCCGCGCTCGTCGAGAGCCGGTAACCGTCATGCCGATTGAACTGCCCTTTCCAGAGCCGGATGAAGTCGCGGAACTGCCTGAACCCGAGGCGGTGACGGTCAACCCCGACGCGCCGCCGGAAAAGCATTTCAACTATTTCAACTACTTCACGGAAATCGAGGAAGCCTTCGTCGGACGGCGCGGCGCGGCCATGCTCGTGTCGCCGCTCGACTGGGCGCTGATGGAAGGCTGGCAGCGCGAGGGCATTCCGCTCCACATCGTTTTGCGCGGGATTGCGCGGGCGTTCGACCGACGGTCCGAAAAGGAGCCCGAAAATCCGCTGCTGCGCGTCCGGAAGGTGAATTCCATCGCCTACTGCCAGCAGGCGGTGATGACGGCGTTTGTCGAGTGGCGGCAGTCGCAGGTCGGCGCGTCGAGCGTTTCGGAGACGGATGACACTGATTCGGAAGCACATACGGAAAAGCCGGCGGACGACCGCGACCCGTTTCCGTCGTCGCTCGTCGCCAACTTCCTCGAACTCGCGGCCCGCGATCTCGAACGGGCGCAGCAGCTCATTCCCCGGTTCGCGAGCGAGGAATATCCGCACATCCGCTACAGCGAATCTCTTGAGCGGGTCGCCGAAAAGCTGCGCGACATGGTCGTCCGGCTCGGCGCGGACGAAGCCGGGCTGTCGATGCAGCGCGTCGAGGACGATCTCACGACCTACGAGGACATGATTTTCGACACGCTGCGGGCCGATGCCACGCCGGAAACGCTGGCCGAACTCACGAAGGAAGCGGCGGCGGCGCTCAAGCCCTACAAAAAGCGCATGGACAAGCCGATTTACGAGCAGACGCTCGAAAACTACCTCGGGCGGCAACTCCGGACGCGCTACGGCGTGCCCCGGTTGAGCCTGTTTTACCTGCACCCGGAGTAGGAAAAAACGGAACACAAAGACGCAAAGGCACAAAGACACGGAGCGATTCACGGAAAATCTTTGTGCCTCCGTGCCTTTGTGTCTTTGTGTTCAAGGAAACGGGCCCTAGAATGTCGGGACTCCCCGATTCGTCTCTGAGAAATGGAAACGCGCCTGATGGACGCCTTCGAAGAACGCATTACGGTCCGGGCCACTCCGGAACACATCATGCCCTTCCTGATCGACGCCAAGCTGCTGCCGCTCTGGTCGCCGACGGAAGTGACGGTCAAATGTCTGACGCGCAAGAAGCATGGCGTCGGAACGCGGTTACGGATGGAATTCATCGAGCACGGTCTCGACCCGATTGAATATGAAGTCGTGGAACAGACCGAGACCCGGCTCGTGTGTTCATTTGCGGGCCGCATGACGGGTCGCGACATCTGGACACTCACACCGAAAGGGCGTTCGACCGAAGTCACCAACCGGATGGAGTTCGACCGGCCCGACATGGTCACTTTCCTCGGCTGGAAGGCCGTCGGGCGGTACGTCGCCGAGCGCGACGTCCGGGAAAAGATGCCGTTGCTGAAGCAGTCGGTCGAAGCATCACTCGCGAAATGAATTTTTCGAAAACGCTTTCGCCGTTCGCTCGTCGGGCGGTTGCCGTGGCGGCGGTGACCGGCCTGCTGTTTCTCTCGGTCGCGGCTTCCCCGCCGTCCGCCGCGCCGGACGTCAAGCCGATCAAACTCGAACCGCCGCCGTTCAGGCGGGCCCCGGCGCGGTCGGGCAAGACCGGATTCCGGCTTTCCGAAATCACCGCGCGTCCGAATCAGGTCACCAACGATGAAAAGTGGTTCCAGCGCAACCGGATTCGCCTCGACGAATTCGCCGTCGAAGGCACGTTCGGGCTGGGCGCGGAGGCGAAACTCGGCCCCGCGCCGCGTGAATTGCCCCGTGAATACAACGGGTTACGGCTGATTCGGGTAATCGCTTCCGCGCCGGGATACCTGCTCGTCTACGGTCGCGACTACAGCGAAGGCTGGCTGCTCGCCTACGCGACCATCGAGAAAACCGGGCCAAGTTTCAAGTTCGCCTATGACTTCTCGGCCTACATGCACGCCCCCGGAACCGAAAAAGACGACCTGGTGCTGCAAAGTCTTCAGTGGGCGGCGATGAGGGGGGATTTACTCTACGTTTCGCATTTCCACCGGACCAACGCCTCGGCCTCGGGGGAAATGAACGCCTACATCACGGCCATCGACCTCAAGACCAACGCGATCAGGTGGCGGAGCGCGCCGCTTGTCTGCAACTCGAACAACTTCGAACTCATCGGCGACTCGGTCGTATGCGGTTATGGCTTCACCGGTGAAGACGACACGCTCTACGTGCTGGACGCCTTTTCGGGCGGCATCGCGCAGGCCGTGACGGTCAAATCCGCGCCGAGTTACGTTGTGGCCGAAACCGACAATCGGGTGCTGGTGCGGTGCTACGACACCGACTACGCCTTCAGGATCGGCAATTGACTTCGCCGGGGAGACCGGCCCCCTACGGACCGGTTTCCCATCCGCTCCCTTGAAAAAGGGATGCATCCTCCAAAACCATACAGATCATTTCAACTTTCAGGTACCGACACATGTCAAAAATTCCAATGATTCGAATGACGGCCATTGCCGTCGCGCTGACGCTTCTTGCAATCCCGACCCGCGGACAGTCGTCCGCGCTGGACATCGAGCGTGTCGCGGTCACCCCGCTGGCCGCGCCGCCATTCAAAAAACTTTCCGCAAAACCGGGCCGGACGCGCGTGCGGCTCGACCCTTCATCCGGCGCTCCGAATGCCATTACCGATGACGCGGAATGGTTCAAGCGGGTTCAGACGCGACTCAACCAGTATTCCGTGCTGCCCGGTGACACCACGATTCCGACGCTTGGCGCGGTGCCGGGGTTTGTGCCGCGCACATTCCGGGGGCTGTCGCTGGTGAAGGCCATCGGGGCCGACAACGGCATCTTTCTGATCTACGGCAAGGACGGAAATGACGGTCGCCTGCTGGTGCGGTGCGACGTGAACGAGCGCGGAAGCGCGGTGTTCGCCTATGCCTACGACTTTTCGGCCTACCTCGACGCTCCCCGCAAGGACGCTGAAACGATCAGGTTTGAAAAGCAGTATGGCGAGGGGCTGGTCACCCAACGCATCAACTGGGTCGCCGAGCGGGACGGCGTGCTTTATGTCGCCAACGCCCACAACACTTACGCCAAGTCGTCGCTCAACCAGAACGCCTACATCACGGCCATCGACCTCCGGACGAACGCGATCAAGTGGCGCAGTGCGCCGCTCGTCTGTAATTCCTCGACCTTCGAAATCGTGGACGACGCGATCATCTGCGGCTACGGATTCACGAACGAGCCCGACTTTCTTTACGTGCTGGACCGTTCGACCGGCGACATTGCCCAGAAGCAATTCGTGAAAAGCGGGCCGACCTACATCATTCTCAAGGGGAAATTTCTCTACGTCCGGTGCTACAACTCGGACTATGCCTTCAAGGTCAATAGCTGAAAAACCGAAAAATGCAGGAATCGGAAAATAACGGGAGGCGCGCCGGGGAATGTTCCCGGCGCGCTTTTTCCTGCGCCGGGCTACTCGGTGCGTCCGGTCCAGGCGACGCTTTCGGCGCGCAGGCGGTCGAGTTCGGATTGAAGTTCGGCGGTGCGGGCGGCGAGTTCGGCTTCGTCGGCGTCGCGTGAGACGTGAATCGTCCGACCGTAGAAAATTCTTCCCCTCGAAAACGGCTTCGGGATGCGGAATCGGTCCCAACTCCTTATTTCCCAATAACTTCTGGCGGAAATGCAGATCGGCTGAATTGGCGCGCCGCTCAGGCGGGCGAGCATGACCGCGCCGGGTTTCGCCACGTAGCGCGGCCCTTTCGGACCATCAATGGTAAAGGCGACGTCGTGTCCGTCGCGGAGGCAGCGGGCCATTGACTTGAGGGCCTGGATGCTGCCGCGGGTCGCCGATCCGCGCGCCGCGCCGAAGCCGAACCGCCGGATGACGCGGGCGATGATGTCGCCGTCCCGGCTTTGCGAGGTCATGACGACCGCGCCGCGATTCCGGAAAAAGATCGTCGCGGCGAGAATCCGGTTGTGCCAGAAGGCGTAGATGATCGGCCCGGCGGTCGTGACGTGACCGCGAAAGGGGTCGGGCAGGTCGCGCAGATTTTCCCGGTCGAGCCGCAGGGTCAGGGCGAGGAGGCGCAGGACGACGAAGGCCAGTCCCGCCGCGAGCCGAATCATGAGCCGGGCGCGCGGCGGGTATCCGGCGAGGTCGGCGGGGCGGAACGGGTCGGACGCGGTGGCGCGGGGCGAGTCGGTCATCGGAAAAGCGGGCGCGGCGGGAGGGTGAAGGTCGGGGCCGTGCGGCGGCGCGACGAAGATACCCGGCGGCGGCGAAAACCACTATCCCGGACTTCCGTTCGCTGCCCCCGAAAAATCGTTTTGGCAAACGGGTGGGGTCAAAGTATAGTTGCCCTTCTCCCGTACATTTCCATCCCGGTCTCACGCGAGTCCATGACCAGATGGCAGAGGTTCCACACTTCAGGCTTTCTGTGCTGACGACGTTCCAGTTGTTTTCTCCGACGGACAGGCTATGACCACGACCACCACGCAGACGCAGCGCAAGGAAATCACCAACCACCACACCGTTCTGGAAGCCATTCGGGCCATTTCGGCCATCGAGGAACTCGTCGAGTATGAAGACGGGCATGGCTACAAGTTCGGAGTGGACCTGGAAGTTTCGATTTATGGCCGCAACTACGGCCCCGGCAAGAAGGTTGGCCCGTACATCCGAATGTACGACTACCCCGCCGGCTCGGAAGTCGTCCATCAGGGCGACTGGGAAACGAACACGTTCTTCGTCATCGTGCAGGGCGCGGCGGAGGTTTTCGTGGCGGGCGTGCCCGACCCGGTGGCGGTCTTCGAGGCCGGCAAGCCGTTCGGGGAAATGGGCGTGCTGGCGGGCGTTCCCCGCAGCGCCACGGTCGTCGCCCACCGGCAGCATGGCGTCCGGGTGCTTGAAATCCAGCGTCCGGCGCTGCGGGTGCTCCGCAAGCTGAAGAAGTTCGGCGCGGCCCTCGACCTGACCTACCGGAACAACAGCCGCAGTTCGGCGGTGAGCCAGCTTCTCGTCGCCGATGAGTTGAAAAAGAAAATCAACGACATCGCGGAATTCCGGCTCGTCGCGCGCGGCCACGTCCTCGCGAGCAGCGGCAGCGAGATCGAAAACCTGATCATCGTCCGCGACGGCTGGGTCAAGCGGACCGGCGAGGCGCAGGGCGGCGAGGTCTCCGACTTCATCGGACCCGGCTACTGCATCGGATTCAACGCGCTCAGTTTCAAGGGCGCGCGCTATCCGTATCGCGCGGTCGCCACGAGCCGGACGGAAGTCCTCGAAATTCCGATTGCCGACCTCCACAAGAATCCGCAACTGCTGGCCGAACTGAAGGCCGCGCTCGAAGCCTCCTCCGACATCGGCACACCGCTCCAGCCGTCGAAGTCGCTGGCGTTCAATCCGGTGGTCAAGGAAGGGCAGGACCGCATCCTCGACAAGGGGCTGGCGGACGCCAACAACCTCCTTCTGATGGACATGGACGAGTGCATCCGGTGCGGCAACTGCTCGCTCGCGTGCCACGAAATCCACGGCCATGCGCGCCTCAAGCGGACCGGCATCCACGTCCTGCGTCCGAAGACGCCCGACTTCAAGTCGCTCAACCAGTCGCTCCTGATGCCGTCGGTCTGTCTGCACTGCAAGGACCCCGAGTGTCTGACCGGCTGTCCGACCGGGGCCATCGCCCGTTTCGAAGGCGGCCAGGTGGACATCATTCCGCCGCTCTGCATCGGGTGCAGCGACTGCGCGACCCAGTGTCCCTACAACGCAATTTCGCTCATTCCGCGCAGCGAACTCAGAAAACCCGGCGCGCCCGCCAAACCGGCGGCCAAACCGGCGGCGAAGGACGCCAAGGGCGCACCCGCGAAAAACGGACGGGGCGCGCCGCCGCCGGTCGAAGAGGAAAGCTTCAACCCGTTCGCCGCGCTCGGTCTGCGGTCGGATCCGAAGCCGAAACCGGTCATCAAGGAAGAAGACCTCGTCGCGGTCAAGTGCAACCTCTGCAACAGCACGCCGCTCAACCCGACCGACAAGGCGGGCAACAAGGTCTACAAGACCCACAAATACAACTGCGAGGAAAACTGCCCGACCGGCGCCCTCAAGCGCGTGAAGCCGACCGAGTACTTCAATGAAATCGCGCAGATCCACGGACCGGCCTTCAAGCAGAACGGCTCGATGATCGTCGGCAACCGCTTCGGCCACGCCGATCGCGCCAAGCAGTTGGCCCACGTCGTCGGAATTCTCACGACAATCGCGCTCTGCGGCGTCACGATGGCCGGGATGGTGAAATTCGGACTCGGCACGCCGCTCTTCAAGTCCGACTGGTTCAACTTCCGCTGGATTACCGGTCTCGTCGGGCTGGCAGGCATCATCATCGTGATGCTCTACCCGGTGCGGCGGCAGATGTGGAAGAAACGTTCCGGCGCGCTGAAGGTGTGGATGCTCTCGCACACCTACGCCGGGGTCATCGCGGGCATCCTGCTCCTGCTCCACGGCGGGACCGGACTCGGCGGCCCGATTACGGCGGTCCTCATGATTGCCTTCGACCTCGTCATCCTGACCGGCATCTTCGGGATCATCATCTATCAGCTCGGGCCGCGCACCCTGACGAAAATCGAGGGCGAGCCGCTGCTGATGGAAGACCTGCTCCGGCGGCGCGAGGAGCTGTACCAGGAAATCGCCGACTACGAGGTGACGGCGGAGGAAACCGCCGAGAAGGAAGGCCGCGGGGCGCAGTTCAAGCAGACCTTCCTGCCGGCGCGCGACCGCGTGCTCGCGTCAGTGATGTCGATGCCCTATCTCCTCCGGCAGTATCTGAAGCGCGAGACACTCGAGGAAATGCTGGCCGATACCCGGAAGACGTTTGCCGCCGAAATTCAGCGGACGGCGACGCCCGAGGAGCGCAACCTGCTCGAACAACTGATCGACGCGGCCGCGACCTCCCGCCGCGTGGACTCACTGGTTTACATTCATCGCGCCTTGAAAATCTGGCTGCCGCCGCATGTGATTTCAACGTCAGTGATGCTGGCCCTGCTCGTGATTCACATTCTTCAGGTGACGTACTACCTCTGGCGATAAATTTCAGTGCTGAGTACTGAGTGCCGGGTGCTGAGTTCCACTTCCAGCACCCAGCACCCGGCACCCGGCACCCAGGATTGGGATTATGGCGACGAAACTGACGAAATACCTGATTCAACGCAAGGATCTGCTGGACAAGGGCGGCGACCTCGTACTGGAAACCGAAGGTCTGGCAATCGGGTCGCAGCTCGACAGCGACGTGATCCTGAACCACCCGACGGTGTCCCGCATTCACGCGGGGATTCGCGAGGTGGAAGGCCGGTTCTGGCTGACGAACCTTTCCGCCACCAACGGGACGCTCGTCAACGGCGCGCTCGTCGAGACGATCGAGCTTCAGCCGGGCGACATCGTCCGGATCGGGATTTTCGTTCTCACGCCGACGATGTCGCCAGCGGGCATGACGATTGAAATCGACCGGCAGGTGGATGCCTATGCCGCGTCGGAACGCGGCACGCAACTGCTCGGCGACCCGAATCAGGCGATCATGTCGGGCAAGACCTCGGCCCTGCCGAACCTGACCCAGTTTCTCCAGCAGCGTTCGACCGGTCAGATGCCGGCCCAGGAGAAGCCGGAGGAGGACGAGCCGAAGTCGGCCACCGGACTCCTGCGCCAGGGACGCATGCAGCGCGGGATGACCGGCCTGCTGACCTCGATTCTGTCGCTGCCGGAAGACGAGCAGCAGCGGTTCCGGCAGGCGATCAACGTCTTCTGGGAACGCCGCAAGGCCGCCGGGAAGAACGAACAGAAAATGGGCGAGAAATCGCCGCTCGAACCGCGCGAACTGGACGAGGAACTCCGGAAATACAACCTCCACCTCGGCAAGAAGCGGTTCAACTGGCTGCCGACCAACGACCTCATCCGTCCCTGGCCGCGCGGCTATCTCTATGTTTTCGGGGCGATTGCGGCGTTTGTCGCGGTGGGGCTCTATTTCGTGTGGGAAAAAGCCTACGTGCCGGGCGAGACATCGAATCCGCACGCGCTGAAACTGGCCGACATTCCCAAACAGGAACCCTTCGTCAAGGCCCGGCTCGACCAGAAACTCGTCGCCAACCGGGTCGCCGAGAACAAGTGCTCGGCCTGCCACGCGGCGGTGACCTCGATGCAGTCGAAATGTATCGAGTGCCACGAAACGAGCCACTTCAACACCAGCGTCATCGTCGAACATGAAAAGGCGAAGATTCAGTGCGTGGACTGCCACACCGAGCACAAGGGCGCGAACTTCCAGCCCGGCGTCGTGTCGCGCAGCCAGTGCATCGACTGCCACCGCGACCAGCCGACCCACCCGAAGGCGATCAGCCTCAAGGACGGCTCGCCGTTGAAGGAGCCGCATCGCGGTTCGTTCGGCTACCCGGTCGAAAACGGCAAGTGGACCTGGACCAAGCCGATGAACGCGAAGTGGTCCAAGCTGTTCTCGGAAAGCAAGACCCCGCTCGATCCCTCGACCCAGTTCCACCTCGTCCACGCGGCGGTCGCGCCGGCGGCGAGCGCGTGGAAGTGTTCGGAATGCCACGACGGGTCGTTCAAGAAGGGCGCGTCGCCCGAGCAGGTCAAGCTCATCAACAAGGATAAATGCGCCGCCTGTCACGGGCAGGCTTTCGCGCCCACGACTTCGCTCAAGAAACTCGACGCCGACGCCCAGCGCCTCGGCATCGACTGCAATTCCTGTCACGGACAGCACCCGCAGTCGCAGACGCTGACGGCGGCCCTTCGCCGACCTGACGGAAAGCGCGAGACGGTCGTCTTCACCAAGGACGGCGTCTTCCGCGGCGGCAAGGACTGGCAGTGGTCAAGTTTCGCCGCCAAGTTCGGCGGATTCACCATCTCCAACTGGGGACTCTTCCTGAGTCTGATTCCGCTCACCGGAATCGGCTTCCTGACCTTCGACACGGTCCGTAAACGTCGGATTCAAAGCCAGTTGAAGGGCCAGGCGCTCGATCTCGCCGCCCGTCACCGGAAGTTCGCCGACACCAAATACGCCGACCGGTGGGAATCCGCCGCCCAGAAGGCGCGGGCCAAGGCGTCATCGAAGGAAAATCCGGTTCCGCATCCGGTCATCAATTATGAAACCTGCATCGGCTGCCACGCCTGCATCCTCGCCTGTCCGCAGGACGTGCTCGGCTTCGACGATCAGGAACACCACGCCATCGTGGTCAACCTCGAACAGTGCATGGAAGACACCGGCTGTCAGCAGGCCTGCCCGACCGTGCCGCAGTCATGCGTGCTCATCAACACGCGCCAGAACATCCGCGAAGCGCCGAAACCGCTCCGCAAGGGCATGAACGACGGGTTTGAAACCGAAAGCGTCGAAGGCGTCTACCTCGTGGGCGACGTCTCGGGCGTGCCGCTCATCCGCAACGCCATCAAGGAAGGCCGCATGGCGATGGACAAGGTCGCCGAGAAGCTCAAGGGCGAGGCGGCGGTTCCGGGGGCGGACTACGACGTGGCGATCATCGGCATCGGTCCGGGCGGAATTTCCGCCGTGGCCCGCGCCGCAGAACTCGGCCTCAAGTACATCGCGATTGACCAGAGCCGGAAGTACGCAACCATCGCCGAGAAGTATCCGGCGGGCAAATACGTCGCGTTCAACCCGTTCAATCCGGCTGATCCGTCGCTCGGCGCGGTCAAGCTCGACGGTCCGGGCGACCTGAAGGAAAAGATGCTCGGCTGGTGGGATGAAGCCTGCGCAAAACTCGGCCTCGTGATCAACGAGTACGAGGGCTGCAAGGAAATCACCAAGGACGCCGGGTTCTTCACCATCAAGACGACCAAGAACGCGACCGGCTACAAGGCCCGCAAGGTCCTGCTCGCCATCGGAAACGCGGGCGAACCGCGCAAACTCGGCGCGCCGGGCGAAGACCGCAAGCACGCTTCGGGCGAGGACCGCGTCCTCTACCGGTTGCAGGACCCGTCGGCGTTCAAGGGCAAGCACATTGTGGTCGTCGGCGCGGGCAACTCCGCCGTCGAGGCGGCGGTTGACCTTACCGGCAAACGGCAGTCCAACGGGACGGTCGTTTTCCCGACGGGCGACGACGCCAACACGGTTTCGCTGGTCGTCCGGTCGGATTTCCCGAAAGACCTCACGCTCGAAAACAAGATGTGGATTTACTACTGCATCGACTCGGGCCGCGTGAAAGCCTTCTTCGGGGCCGGGGTGAAGGAGCTGACCGAAAACGAGGTCGTCATCGAGAAGATTCGCGACAAGTCGGAAATCGCGCGCTTCAAGAACGATTTCGTGTTCGCCCTCATCGGCAGCATCGCGCCGAAGGAGTTCCTGTCGAAGATCGGCGTCAAGTACGCCGGCGACGACAAGAAACGGTAATCCACCATCCCGACGGGATGGAAACCCTGAAAAGGCGGGAGAGCGTCCCGCCTTTTCTATTCGCCGAACTGCTTCAGATGATGGTCGATGTGGTAGTGGGCGAGTTTTCCCATCTCCGTCAGGTCGAGGCGACCGAAGATGGGGTGGTTGAACACCGTGTCGGACGGGAGTCCGGCGAGGCGTTCGACGAGATCGACCAGTGACTGCCGGTCATCGGCGAAGGTCGTCGGTTTGGTCATTTTGCCGCGGGCCGGATCGAGTTCCGGCGCGGTGCGCAGGTTTTTGAACGTGGGCAGCGGCAGGTTGAACACCACGAACCGCGCGACCGCCGCCGTGAGCGCGTTTCCCATCGGTTCGCAGGGGCGCTCGCCGAGGCAGATGCGAATCTGCTCCGCGCAGTGGGTGAGCATCTGCTCGATTGACATCGTTCCCCACCGCCGGACGCTGTCCGGAGACAGGCGGTCAATCCGGGCCAGAAGTTCGCGGCGGGTCGTCGGGTCGGTCAGCGTTTTCATGCATTGTCTCCGTCGTTTTTCGATACTGGACTATTTTAAATCGAAACCGGAAGAATCGGTTGCCAGTCGGTATGTGGAAAATGCGGCAATGATTTCTTGAACGCGGGTGTCAGTCGGCACTATAGTGCGCCCGCCTTCCATTAGAAATATTTCACTCCGCTGGTCCGGCCCCTCTTTTGACCAAGAGTAGGCCCAAACTTGTTTTTTCGACAGGAGCTTCCCATGCCGAAAACTTCGCCCCGGTATGCCTTTTTGAAACGCACCCTCTTCGGTGCGCTCTGCCTGTGCTTCTTTCTCTCCAGTTCCTTTGCCACGCCCGGTCGCGCCAAAGTGGCGCGCACCGACGTTCGGACCGCGGATATCACGATCGTCAACCATTCGGATTACGCCATTCCCCATTTGCTTCTGTCTCCGACTGATCACGAGGCGTGGGGGCCGGACCAACTGCAACACCATGTGATTCACCCCGGAGAGAGTTTCGTACTGCACTCGATTCCGTGCGATGAATTCGACATCAAACTCGTGGATGAGGACGGCGACGTCTGCATCGTCAACGACTACGTCTTTTGCCAGGACAGCCACGACTGGGTCATCACCAACGAACATTTCGCTGGCTGCACTGGCTGGACGCGAGACGGCGGACGCTGATTTCAAATCGGTCCGTCCCGATGGGAATGCGCTTCGGCGCTTAAAACTTTTACCTGAACAGAGTCGAGGAATGAGAATGAACCGTAAATTTGTCACCGTTACGTCACTTGCCGGCCTGATGGCCCTCGGAACCGCCTGTGGTTCGACGCCCCCGCCCGCTCCCGCCAAACCCGCCGCCACGCCGGCGCCGGCCTCCACGGCCAAGCCCGCCGACAAGCCCGCCGCTGCGAAGAAGAGCGCGCCGAGCACGAACCCCGTTCCGGCTGACTGGATCACCATGGCCGACACGGCCAAGGGGTATGAGTTCAAGGTTCCGGAAGGAACGACCCACTCGACCGAAAACTCCGGCGGCGTGGACGTGTATCTGGCCCAGACCCCGAAGCCTTCCGAAATCGGCATTCTCGTCATTGCCTTCAAGGACAAGACCATGTCGCGCGAAGACCTGATCAAGGTTGCCGAGGAAACCCTGAAGAATCTCGGCGAAACCGACATCAAGATCGGCACCGCGGCGGAACTCAGCCCCGACTACGCGCTGGCTGAAGGCTCGTCGGTCGGCAAAGACAAGAAGAAGGGCAAGTTCAAGGTTCTGGTCGCGACCGACAAGACCGACAACTACATCATGATTGTGGGCGGGGACGACGAAAAGTACGACGCCAACAAACTGATCATCGATGAAATCTGGGGCAGCTTCTCGATGTACAGCGGCGGTTTCAGCGGACAGAGCTAAAAAGCGTTGTTCGAGGAACGCGAAAACGGACATCGGTACGAAAATACTGGTGTCCGTTTTGAATTTTTCGGGGGAAATCACTCTCCGGAATTCGCGATAAACGCACTGTTACAATGGGAGGAATCCAATGCTGAAAAGTTCACCTTTTCCGGGTTTCCTGAAACGCATTCTTTTCGGGGTACTCTGCCTGTGCTTTTTCGTGGGCGGTTCGTTTGCGGTGCCGGG
This sequence comes from Actinomycetota bacterium, assembly GCA_013298335.1. Classification (GTDB taxonomy): domain Bacteria; phylum Acidobacteriota; class Blastocatellia; order Chloracidobacteriales; family Chloracidobacteriaceae; genus JAAFHI01. The sequence continues at coordinate 3,354 of JAAFHI010000008.1, read as the reverse complement.
GCGGGCAAACGCTGCCCAGCGGCGGCGGGCGTCCGTCACCATCGTCAATCGTTCCGATTACGATATCCACCACCTCTATCTGTCCCCGACCGATCATGAGGACTGGGGACCCGATCAACTCGGAAAGAATGTGATCACCCACGGAGGAAAGTTCACTCTGAACAATATCCCGTGTGATGAATACGACATCCGGCTGGTCGATGACGAAGGCGACGAATGCGTCGTGAGCGACGTTGTTTTCTGCAAGGATGAAAGCGGCTGGGTCATTACCAACCGTGATCTCGAGAAATGTACGGGTTGGTCAAAACCCGGGGGAAGCTCCAGCCAGTCCTCGGGGCCGCGGAAATCCCTTCCGACCAGGAACAAGCTCCCGATTCCCGCCAACTGGATCACCATGGTGGACAGGGTCAAGGGATATGAGTTTCAGGTTCCGGCGGGAACGTCAAAGCACTCCGACACCGTCGATGGCGTGGACGTGTATTTTGCCCAGACACCGAAGCCTTCCGAAATTGGAATTCTGGTTATTGCGTTCAAGGACAAGACACTGACGCGCGAAGACTTGTTTCTCGTCGCCAGAAAGACGCTGGAAGGTCTCGGGGAAACCAACATCCGGGTTGGCGAAGCAGTGGAACTCAGTCCGGATTATGCCTTGGCCGAGGGTACCTCGGTGGGCTCGGATAAAGTGAAGGGGCGGTTCAAGATTCTGGTCGCGACCGATCGGACCGACAACTACATCATGATCATTGGCGCGGACGCGAATAGGTTCGAAGCCAACGAACAGATCATCGATGAAATCTGGGGCAGCTTCACGATGTACAGCGGTGGCGCCAGCGGCGATAGTTAAACCGCGCCGGATGACCACAGGAAAAAGCGTCGGGAAGTGATTCCCGGCGCTTTTTTACTGGTTCGGAGGCGTCCGTTTCAGCGAAAGAGCCATTACGGCTTTTTCGGTTCCTTCGGCTTGAGGAGCGTGATCTTCGTCAACTGGGTCGGAAGTGACTCGCGGTAAACGACTTCCAGCCGCTGACCCGGTTTGAGGTCGGCAAGCGAGATTTCCTTGCCGCGCCCGATGACGGGAAATCCCTTTTCGGTCGCGATTCGGGCCGACCGGGTCACGGTGTAGGTCAGATCCTCGTTCGTGATTTCGTCGCGCGCCTCGATGGTCAGCGTATCGGCGTTGACCGACTTGATGACGAGAATCGTTTTGAGCGTCCGCTTGATTTCGCGCGACGTCCGCGGGGCCTCGCCCGCGCCGACCCGCCCCTGCGCCGCGGCGGAATCAGTCGTCGCCAGCACGCCGCCGGCGACGAACAGCGCCGCCAGCAGTATCCGAATCGAAAAAAGACGGTTCATATCCGGTCCATCCTTGGAAAAAATTGGTCATTGTTCAGAGTCCCCCGCTTCAGCGGGGAAAAGAGCCGACGCGACACATCGGTCGAAGACACTTCAGGTATTTCCCACCATCTTCACGTAAGAGGCGCATTTGAACGAATTTTATCCCAACTCCTCCCCGCTGAAGCGGGGGACTCTGAACAATTTCATTATTCAACGGCCAGCGACCGTTTGACGCCCCGGTGGGTGAAGTAGTGCGCCGCGCGCGCCGCGTCGCGGGTGATCTGCGCCCGCAAGGTATTGAAATCCGGAAACTTGCGCTCCGGGCGAAGCCGGTGCAAGAAGCGCGTGCGGAGCGTCCGTCCGTATAAATCGCCGCTGAAATCGAGCAGGTGGGTCTCGACGACCCGGTTCAAATCGCCGCCGACGGTCGGGCGGACGCCGATGTTGGTCACGCTGCGCCGCCACGTTGCATCAACCAGCGTGGCCGTCACGTACACGCCGTTGGCCGGAAGGACGCGGTTGACGATGTCGAGGTTGGCCGTCGGGAAGGAAATCGTCCGTCCGAGCTGCCGCCCGGTGACGACTTCGCCTTCCACGCCGTAGGGCCGGTCGAGCATCCGGCGGGCGAAATTGATCCGTCCGTCCTGAATCGCCTTCCGCAGCAGCGTCGAACTGACCCGGATGCCCCGCAACGCGACTTCGTCCACTTCCTCGGCCCGGAATCCGTAGCGTTCGCCCAGCACCTGGAGGGTCGCGATGTTTCCACCCCGCCGATGACCGAAGGCGAAGTGCTTTCCGAGGTAGATTTCCCGCGCGCCGAGCGTCTCGACCAGAATGTGCCGCGAAAAGTCCTCGGCGGTGAGTGACGCCAGTTCACGGTCGAATTTCAGCACCAGCGTTTGTCCGATGCCGAGAATCCGGAGTGCTTCGAGGCGCTGTGCCAGCGTTTGCAGCATCGGCGGCGCGCTATCCGGGTGGAGCACCGAGCGCGGGTGCGGATCAAACGTGACCACCGTCGGGACGCACCCGGTCGCGGCGGCGCGTTCGACCACCCGTTTGACGATGGTCTGGTGGCCGATGTGGAGGCCGTCGAAAACGCCCATCGTCAGCACGGTCGGACCGGCCACGGCGGCGTCTTTCCAGTCAGTCAGGATATTCATTGCGTGTGACGGGGGCGCGGACTTCCGGACCACTGCAAAAGGCATGCGGACAGGATGTCCGCGCTCCCCTCGCGCTCCCGGTTATTCTTCCGAAATTTTTACGACGAGTTTGCCGGTATTCGAGCCGTCGAACAGCTTTTCGAGGGCACGGGGGGTGTTCTCCAGCCCGTCGACGACATCCACACGATACTTCAACTTGCCTTCCGCCAGCCACTTGCCGAGTTCGGCGAAGGCTTCGGGGGCGCGGCTGAAGTAATCCAGCACGATAAACCCTTCGATGCGCGCCCGGCGGACGAGCACGTTGGCGAAATTGTACGGTCCGGGGACCGGCTCGGTCGCGTTGTACTGCGAAATCAGTCCGCACACCGAAATCCGGGCGTAGTCGTTGATCTGCCCGAGCACCGCGTCGAGGATTTTGCCGCCGACGTTGTCGAAATAGACGTCGATGCCCTTCGGACAGTATTCCTTCAGCTTCGCCGCCACGTTTTCCGACTTGTAGTCGATGGCCGCGTCGAAACCGAGTTCCTCGGTGATCCACTTGCACTTGTCGGGGCCGCCCGCGATGCCGACCACCCGGCAGCCCTTGATCTTCCCGATCTGGCCCACGAGCGAGCCGACCGCGCCCGCCGCCGCCGAGACGACGAGCGTCTCGCCTTCCTTCGGCTTGGCGATGTCGAGCAGGCCGAAATAGGCGGTCATCCCGATGGCGCCGAACAGCCCGTGGTAAATCGTCAGCGACTGACCCGGAATCCGGTGAACCGCCGACAGTCCGTCGATGCCCCCCGTGTAGTAATCCTGCCAGCCGAGCAGCCCCATCACGATCGTCCCGACGGCCATTTCGGGGTTTTTCGATTCCTCG
>JAAFHI010000336.1 GCA_013298335.1 Actinomycetota bacterium | reverse complement strand
CTCGACCAGTTGAAGATGCCCGACGGCGCGGGTCTCTCGCGCTACGTCACGCGGTTGCCGGAAACCGACACGGCGTTCGCGATGAAGTGGGACGGCGAATGGCACATTACCTATGAAGTGTTTCGCGATCTCGGGCTGGCGTTCGGCGTGGTGCTGCTGCTGATTTATGTGTTGACGGTGGCGTGGTTCAAGTCATTCGTGACGCCGCTCGTGATCATGGCCGCGATTCCGTTTTCGCTGGTCGGGATTCTGCCCGCGCATGCCGGTTTCGGGATTTTCTTCACCGCGACCTCGATGATCGGCTTTATCGCCGGGGCGGGGATTGTCGTCCGTAACTCCATCATTCTGGTGGACTTCATTGAATTGCGGCTGGCCGAGGGAATGCCGCTCGCGGAAGCCGTTATCGACGCGGGGGCGGTGCGGTTTCGGCCAATGGTGCTGACGGCGGCGGCGGTCATCGTCGGCGCGGGCGTGATTCTGCTCGACCCGATTTTTCAGGGGCTGGCCCTGTCGCTCATCGCGGGCGAAATCGCGAGTCTCGTGCTGTCACGGGTGGCCGTGCCGACGCTGTACTTTCTGGTTCACGACCGAAAATCAGAAACCCATCCCGCACTTGGGAATGACCCCGTGCCGGATGTTCCAGCGGAAGCGTAAGTCCAATTGGTTCAATAAGAAAAACCTGAAAATACGCGCCGAAAAAGAGAAGGGGCGAAGACGGCTTTGAACTGGCCGCCTTCGCCCCTGACTGGCCCGGTTCAACCGGCTACGACTTCGGCTGTTCCTCAGGCGCGGGCGCGGGTGTTTCCGGGGTGGCCGGTTCTTCCACCGGTCGTTGTTCACAGGATGCACAATGTTGTGTGGATACGCAGTGGAAGTGTTCGGTTCCTTTGCAGTTCGAAAGTGTGATTCGGGATTCCGTCAGCCAGGCCCAGGCGCTGGTGCCGACATTTTCCTTTGGAAGCTCACCCGGATTGATCAGCTTTCTCACGCTGGTCCGGATTGAATCAAAACTGTCTTCCAGCCATTCCCGGTCCCGGGTGTTTCGCGGGTCGATATGGCGCAGGACGATGCCAAACGTATCCACGGCATCGTGTCTGACCAGAATGGCATAAACGGCCTGGAGGCAGGCGGCGTCGCTTTCCGAAATCGGGGCCACGTCGCCCAGGTCGGAAACCGGGGCGTATTCCATCCCGATCAATTTCAGGGGAGTGGAATCGTCCCCCTCGACAAAACGGCAATTGATGGCCGTAATGGTTTGGCCTTCAAGTTCCTGGCGCTTGACGGGACTCACCGTGATGGACTGTTTTTCGGCGTCGGAGGTCGCAAGGCAGATTTCCCCGTCGAAAAATTCGAAATGCCGGTGGAGGAGCGAAATGGAGAAGCGGTCATGCATTCCATTCTGAACCAGGTAGGCGCCCAGTTCGTCGAGGCATTTTTTCTCTTCGACCGAAACCTGCTTTACCCTTTTCGGGAGCGTGGCATAGTCGTGCGAGGTATGGGGCTGAATCCGGATTCCCTGAGTCATTCGTGAAAAACCTCCTGTTCGGTGAACATGGTTTGGGCGGGTGAAGCCGTCGGCGCGTCTTCGGACAATTCCTGAAAGACACCGGGTTGCAGCTTCTTCCGTCGTTGGCGGTTACTTCGATACTGGATTTCGGGTGATTTGACTGGACGAACTTAATCGAAAATGGGATGCGAGAAAAGGTCTTTCTCGGCTGTTCAGGGGTGGAAATGGTGCGTCATTTCAGGATGACCCGACCGTTGAAAAATCGGTACGCGCCCTTTTGGTCGAGAATCCCGCCGACTTCCGCCGGTGGGCGGGTTTCGAAGTCGATATTCCAGATCCGCAGCGTTGCATCATCGGCGACGGTCGCCAGCCATTTTCCGGTAGGGGAAAAGGAAACCGCCTTCACGGTTTTTTCATGTCCGGTCAGGCGATAGACCTCGAGGCCGGATTCACTGTCCCAGATGGAACATTTGTTGTCCTGACCGTTGGTGGCGATCAGTTTCCCGTCGGGTGAAAAGGCAATGCTGGTGACCAGTTCGGAATATCCTTCGAACCGGGTGAGTTCCGCGCCGGTTTGGGCATTCCAGACGCGGGCCGTCAAATCGGAACTGCCGGTGACGATCCGGCGACCGTCCGGGGAAAAGGCCACCACGTACACATCGTCCGCATGCCCCAGTAATTTCATCACTTCCTTGCCGGTTTCGGCTTCCCACAGCCGTACGGTGCGATCTCCGCTGGCGGTGGCGATGAAGCGTCCGTCCGGGGAAAAACACACCGAACAGATTCGATTGGTGTGACCTTCGAGTCGTCGGATTTCGGCTCCGGTTTCGACGTTCCAGAGGTGGGCGATCCGGTCCCGACCTCCCGTCACGACCGTCCGGCTGTCCGGCGAGAAGGCCACGCCGAAAACGGCGGAGGAATTCGAGTTGACCAGGAGCCGTCTCGTCTCCCGGCCGGTTTGAGCATCCCACAACTGGGCGCCGCGGTTGTTCGCGGTGACGATCCATCGGCCATCGGGCGAGTAGGCACAGGCCGTGACAAAGTCCCCCTGACCTTCGAGCCGGAGAACCACGTTCCCGGTTTCGATGTCACAGATCCGGGCGGTTCGGTCGAGGGTTCCGTACACCATCCGTTTCCCGTCCGGTGACAGACCCATCGCCACCATGTTGTTCTGAGGCGCTTCGAGACGCTTGAAAGTGCCGGAACTGGTGATGTCCCACAGCCGGACGGATTTATCCGAACTGGCCGTGGCGATCAGTTGCCCCCCCGGAAAAAAGGCGATGCCCCGGATGGGCGCGGAATGTCCGTCGAATTTCTGGACTTCGACGCCGCTTTCGGCATTCCACAGGTGCAGACTTTTGTCGAGCCCGCCGGTCGCGATGAACCGTCCATCGGGCGAAAAGGTCATTGAATCAAATAATCCCCCCGAGCCGATCAACTGGCCGGTTTGATTCCCGGTCTCGACATTCCAGATTTTCGCGGTTTTATCGACGCTTCCAGTCACGACTTTTCGTCCGTCCGGTGAAAAGGCGACCGAAAGGACGCTGTCGGTATGCCCTTGTAACCGTTTGAGTTCCGCTCCGGTTTCCGCGTCCCAGATGCGACAGGTCATATCGAGGGAACCCGTCGCGATTCGTTTACCATCGGGGGAGAAACATGCGCCGTAGACCTGTTTGGAGTGCCCGGCCAGTTTTTTGATTTCAGCGCCGGTTTCGACGTCCCAGATGCGGGCCGTGGTGTCCCAGCTTCCGGAAACCAGTCGTTTCCCGTCGGGCGCAAAGCCGAGCGAGTACACCCGTGCCGTGTGCCCGACCAGTTTTCGTAGCTCGGCCCCGGACCTGACGTCCCATATCCGTACCGTTCCGTCGCCGCCACCAGTGCCGATTAATTTTCCATCGGGTGAAAAGGCCACGGTGCGCACGTCGGAGGCATGCCCGACCAGTTGCCTGACCTCGGCGCCCGACTGGCTGTCCCAGATGCGGGCGGTCCGGTCCGCGCTGGCGGTGGCGATCAGTTTTCCGTCGGGGGATACGGCCACCCAGAAGATCTGGTCGGTATGTCCATTGATGGTCAACACCTGGCTGTCGAACGCCTTCATGGTTTGACCGAGCGCGAATTGCAGACTTGGCAGGTCGCCCAGATTTCGTTCCTTCCGGAATCGGTAGGCTTCGTTGAGCCAGCAGGCGGCCCGGCTCTGATTTCCCTCAAAGGCTTCCTTGATTCCTCGCTGAAAGAGGAGCGAGGCCTGTGTTTCCTCCATCGTCCGGGTTTGGCGGGACAGATTCTGCTCGGACGTGACCGCGCGGTTGCGCTGGACCAGCGCCGCCGCCGACAGCGCGCCCATCAACAGCAGCACCACGAGCGCCGCCGCGGCCACCTGAAAGCGGCCTTTCCGCAGGGCGGCTTTCTGGCGCCGGACTTCCGCGTCGGGCATGTTGAGTTCGACCCACGCCGGGTCGAACACCTGTTCGTAGATGCGGTTCCGGGCCAGCAACCGACCGTTCACCGCCCGGACGATGCCCGAAAGTTTCAAGACGCCGATGGTGGGGTTGTTTTCCTCGTCGGGCGGATTTTTTCCGCGCCGGACCTGTCCGTACAAATCGAGCAGCCCAGCCAGTTCGACCTCGCTCCTGAGCAGTCGTTCCCGGACGAAAAGCAGATTGTCGTCCTGAATGCGCGCCTGCGGCGAAAGAAACAGTTCCCGGCAGAGCCGATCAACCTCGACCACGGTTTCCAGCGGCTGGTTTTGCGCCACCTCGCGGCACAACCGCTGCGTGAGATAGGGGTGACCGCCGGTCCAGTGCAGGACGCGCTTCAAAAGTGGTTCACCGGTTTTGGCGCCAAGCCCCCGTGAGAGGGGAAGGGCTTCCCGCTCGGTGAAGTCGGTCAGCTCAATCCGTTTCCCGATGTTGAACGGGGTCAGCCGGGTGTCGCGAATCAGGTCCGAGGGCGTGGCGACGCCGAACAGCGCGAAACTCAGCCGGTGCAGTTCCGGGTCCTGGGTGCGGCGGTTGTAGAACTCCCGGATGCCCGCGAAAAACTCGTCCGTCGAGAACGGGAGGCTGCGCACGACGTCGATTTCATCCACCAGAAGCACGAGCGGGCCGGTGATTTTTTTCAGGACGATGTCGCGCAGGGCGGTTGACCATTTGACCCAGGGGCCGCGGTTTTTTTCCTCGAACCAGTACTTTTCGAGTTCATCCTCGATTCCGATCCGCTCGCCGACGAGGTTCAAAAGGCCCAGATACCACTGCTCGGCGGTCAGATTCTGGCCGAGTCGGGTCAGGTCGAGAATGACGGTCGTGACGCCCTCTGACTGGAGCCGTCGCGACGTCCGGATCATCAGGGAGGATTTCCCCATCTGACGCGACGTCAGGACGTAGCAGAACTCCCCGGCTTTCAGCCCGGTATAGAGTTCTTCGTCGGCCCGGCGCGTCACGTAACTGCCGGCGGTTTCCTGCAACGTCCCGCCGATGACGAAAAAGCTGACCGTCGATTCGGTCATGGGTAATCACTCCGGATGTTCGGACGGAGAAATGCTCTCTCCCGCACCGGCGGGAAGGGACGTTCATTTCCACACATC
>JAAFHI010000663.1 GCA_013298335.1 Actinomycetota bacterium | reverse complement strand
CGAACCAGACGGTGACCCGCAACGTGGTGTTCAATCCGGCCAAGCTCAAATTGCGGATTCGGCAGGATGACGAAACCCCAGTCGTCGGAACCGTCAAATATTCCGTTCCGGGTTTGCTGGGCGGGCAATACCGCAAGGCTTCCTTCGGCCTAATCGACCCTGATCCGGCGTCAAACCCGTTAAAAGGGTATTTTGAAAGTCTCACCAACCCGGACGGGTCGCTTGAGATCACCATGATTCCGGGGCTGTACCGTCTGGGGGCGTACAACCAGTTCGGGACGGCGGCGGGCATCACGGGGACGCTCGCGCCGGGCGAAACGCTTGAACACGATTTTTATCTGGTTTCAAACCTGAACCCCTCCGGATCACTTCGGGGCACGGTCTACCAGCCCGATGGCGTGACGCCGGTCGGCGCGGGCGTCCGGGTGTTCATCGGTTTGCAGGACGTTCGAACGGACGCTGAAGGCAAATACCTTTTTCCCATTATTGTCGATCAGAGCGCGACCCTGACGGCCACCGATCCGTTAACTGGCGCGACCAATCAGATTCGGGTCGCGACGAACCCCACCGGAGAAGCGGTACAGGACATTCGCCTGCTCGGTTACGGCGATGTTCGGGTTCGGGTCGTGGACGGCGCGGGGCAACCAGTTCCGAATGCCATCCTCTCCGTAACGGGGGGGCAGTATCCGAACACCCGGCGTCGGGTTCAGTTGTTCCCGGTGGATGGTGGGCAAACCGTCCTTTCAAACCTTTTTGAAGGCGACTACTCAATCGAGGCGACCGCCGACCTGGTTTCGGGTCGCGCGGCGGTGACGGTCCTTCGCGGGCAAACGACCGAAGTCACAATTCAGGTGGCCGAAACCGGCACGGTCGTCGGAAAAGTCTGGCTGCCCGGCCGGACGGCCGGATCGGGCCTCGCCGACGTGAGCCTGTACAGCGGGGGGCGGCTGATTGGGTTCATGACGAGTTCCTCGAATGCCGACACCTATGGCGATTTCCGGTTTGTCGGCGTTCCGCGCGGTCCCTTTGAAGTGCGGGTCTTTGATAACCGCACCGGTCGAGTCGGGTCGGCCAATGGCTCGATCGTCGAGCAGAATGTGGACGTCCGGGCCGACGTGGATTTGAACTCGGTTGGAAAAGTTGTCGGACAGGTGCGTTCAAACGGCGTGCCCTATCCTGGGATCACGGTCGAGATTCAGTCCCCGAACGCAACCAATTTCAAACCGGTGCGGGCGACGACCGACGCGGAAGGCCGGTTCAGCTTCCCCGGCGTCCCTTCCGGCCGCTTCCAGATTCAAACCCTTGACGGCCCCGCCGGCTTCAATGGAATTACCACGGGCGACGTCCCGACGGGAGCCGAGCCGCTGCCCGACACCGTCGCCGACATCAACTTGCGACCGAGCGCGAAACTTCAGGGAACGATCTTCGCCGCTGACGGCGTGACGCCGGTCCTGGGCGCGCGGGTAACGGTGATCGTCGACGGTTTCCGGTTCAATATCGCCTCGGATGAACAGGGGCGGTATCTGACGGAATGGACGCCGCTCGGGCAGGGCGTCGTGTACGCCGAAAGCCCGCTCGGCTACGACCGCGGGTATTCAGAAGCTTTTTCGCTCTCGACTCCTGGCGCGACCGAAACCCGCAACGTGACGCTGCGCGGGGTGGGGACGATTCAGGGCGTGGCCTACAACAACGACGGCCAAAGACTGAATCAGGGGACGGTTTCCTACACGAGTACTTCCGAAGGGAATCAAATCCGGCTGGCCGCGAACGTCCAGCCCGACGGGACCTTCGCGTTTCCAGGTGTTCCGGCCGGTGGCTACAGCCTGACCCTCGAGGTCCCGGGCCGAACCGGTGTCGGGGCATTCAACGGAACACTCATCTCGGGAGAAACCGCCGTTGTAAACCTGACGCTGTCGGATGCCGGGACCGTGGTCGGTCGGACCCTTGGCGGAGCGACCGGCAATACCGGAATTCCCAATACCAAGGTCACATTGCGTGTCACCACGGGACCGCTTTTCGGAACGACGTTTGTCACCTACACGAACGCCAGCGGTCGGTTCGGTTTCGCCGCGGTGCCGCTCGGAGCCTTCACGCTGCGGGCGGAGAACTTCGCGCTCCAGGCGGCGGCGGATGGCGCCGGGACGCTGACTGCGAACGAACAGATTCTTGACGTCGGCGATCTTTCCCTCGACGGGACGCCGATTTCTGTGGTCACGGTCCAACCGGCGAACGGAGCGCTTGCTTCCCGCGATGCGGACGTGGTCGTGACGTTCAGCGAGCCGGCCAATCCGGCAACCATCAACGGCACCACGATTCGGGTTTTGAATGGCACCACGCCGGTCTCGGGCAGCGTCACGCTTTCCGCCGACAAGCTGAACGCGACGTTCCACCCGAACACGAGATTCGCCAACGCCGCCGCGTTCACCGTCCGCGTCACAACCGATTTGACGGATCTGGTCGGAAACCGGATGGCGCGCAATTTTGAATCGACGTTCATGACCGTGGATGACGTGCCGCCGGTCCTGCTCGCCGTCGATCCGGTGGACCGGGCCGTGCAGGTGCCGCTCTCCTACCAGTTCAAAGCAACATTTGACGAACCGCTTTCCCAAATTCAGGCGGCAAACGTCCTGCGTGTCACGACGCTTTCGGGGCAGCCGGTCAACGGAACGCTCACCGTCACGACGCTCCCCGACGGCAAGGGGCGGCTGATTCTCGACGTCACGGAACTCGTGGAATCGACCAACTACATTTTGACGGTCGCGGGTGTAAAGGATGTGGCCGGAAACGTCCAGGTCGGTTCCAGCGTGACCGGATTCGCGTCGTCCGACTTCACCAAGCCGGTCGTCGGCCCCGTTTCGGTCAACGGCGCGGAAATCATCGACACGCCGACCGTCACGATCCCGCCGACTCCGATCTTCACGGCGGACCTGACCGACGACGCGGCGGGAATCGACCCGGCGACCCTGACCGCCACGCTCGACGGCACGGCCATCACCGGCTTCACGGTCACCGCTCAAGGACCGGAGCCCAATCCGGCCTACCGCTTCGGGTGGAATCCGCCGACCCTCGCCGACGGCACGCACGCACTGGTCTTGCAGGTGAAGGACCGGGCCCACAACCTCAGTCTTCTGCGTTCGGCGACCTTTGCGACCGTGGCCGATCCGCTCCCGGTCGTGACCATCGACAACCCGACGGCGACCGCGGAACTCGTTCAGGGCCAGCGGCTCACGCTGCGGG
>JAAFHI010000058.1 GCA_013298335.1 Actinomycetota bacterium | reverse complement strand
GCGATGGAAAGCTGCTATCTGCGGGCGCTCAAGGCCGTCGAACGGTCGGGCGAAGACAAGAGCCGCGACCTGCTCGACGCGACGCAGGTCTTCATCAACGACGCCGTGGGCCGCATCGAACTGACCGCCAAGCGGATCATGCCGGTGCTCGCCGAAGGCGACACGCTGCGGATTCAGCTCGCCGCCGTGAAGCGCTTCACCAAGTTCGACCCGATCGACACCGTCACGCTGCGCCGCCGCATCGCCGACCGCGTCATCGAAACGAACGGCTACCCGGTGTTCCAGCTTTAACGATGGACCGCGCGCACCCTGCGCGCATGTCTGAACGGTCAACCCTGAGCGGGGCGGTGAAAATCGCCCCGCTTTTTTGTATTCTCCGCCCGAATCAATTCCCACAAACGGACACCCGCCATGCACATCACGTCGGTCGAGATCGAAAACATCAAGTCAATTCAAAAACTCCGCTGGGAAGTCCCCGTCGGACAGGAAGCCGGCTGGCACGTTATCATTGGCGACAATGGATCGGGGAAGACGACGTTTTTGCGGGCCGTGGCGTTGGCATTGGTTGGTGGAGCAGATGCAATGCGGCTGCCCGAGAATTGGGAGACGTGGCCTCGTTTTGGAAAAGAAAGCGGCAGAATCAGAGTGGAGCCATCTTACGTCCAAAAATGGGCGTTTGAAGAACAACCTATCTATTTAGAAATTAGCGATGGGAAAGTAATTGAGAAAAACAGGCGAGAGAAAGTTTATGGTCTTTTTTTAGCGGATGCTCTTTCAGGAAAGTTTTTACCCTTTTCCTGCTCATTTGGATCTTTTCGAAGGTTCACAGGCGGAAGTGCCAGTCAGTACCATTCAGATATTGACCGCCATCTAAGTCTTTTTCAGTTAAATGCAGTACTTGGAAATAGCCCAGATTGGCTAAAGGATTTGAAGTTCAAGCAACTTGAGTCCCGACCAGAAGGTGAGATTCTGGATGACATACTAACTTTCATAAACCAGGAAGATTTTCTGCCTTATGGAGTTCGGATGAGGGAGGTAAATTCAGATGAAATCCTTTTTACCGACGCAGGAGGGTGTAAAGTCTCACTTTTCAATTTAAGTGAAGGATATCGTTCAATCTTAAGTCTAACCTTTGAGTTACTTCGTCAACTCACCCTCGAATATCGACGCATAGAACCAAACCACAACATTTTTCTGAAGGACAAATTCATTCAAGTTGACGAACCCGGCGTCGTCCTGATTGACGAAGTTGACGCCCACCTCCATCCGACGTGGCAGCGGAAAATCGGCCAGTGGTTCCGCAAGTACTTCCCGAATATGCAGTTTATCGTCACGACGCACAGTCCGCTCATCTGTCAGGCGGCGGAACACGGCACGGTTTTTCGCCTCCCAAGACCCGGCACGGACGAAACCGGACGCATGATCGTCGGCGACGAGTTGAACCGGTTGGTGTACGGCAACGTGCTGGACGCCTACGGCACGGAACTTTTCGGTGACGTGGCCCGCTCCGAAGCTTCAAAAGCCAAATTGGTGCGGCTGGCTGAGTTGAACCGAAAAGAACTGAGCAAGGGACTGACCAAGAAGGAACAGAAGGAACAGGATGTGTTGAGGAGGATGCTTCCGACTTCGGATTATAAGATGAACGGGAGCAAAGGATGATTCGGCTTTTTGCTCCTGATCTTCCAGAGGAAATCGCCCGTCACCTTGAGGAAAAACAGCGGATTTTTGACGCAAGTGGCGATTATCCGTTCCGGGTTTCCGATGTTCAGCGGGTCTGGAAGAACAAAAATCGGTCCAATTTCCGGATTGTTCGGGAAAAACTGGCCGAGATGTGCCCCGGACCACGGCGATGCCATTATTGCGAAGACTCCTGCGCGATTGCGATTGAACACATCAAGCCGAAAACCCTCTACCCGGAGGCAGTTTTTCAGTGGAGCAACTTTCTTTTCGTTTGCCAGTTGTGCAACGGGAGGGAAAACAAAGGGGAGAAGTTCGCCGTTTTTGCCGGTCCACGCCGGATTTTCAAGGACGTAACCAGAAAACGGAATGCCGCGATTTTGCCTCCCGTCGCCGGAATGCCGGTGTTGTTGAATCCTAGGGAGGAAGACCCGCTGAATGTTCTCGAATTGCGATTCCCCATGTGTGTGTTTCTGCCGGTTGAAGGGCTGGGCCGACGGGATTTGAAGCGGGCCGAATACACAATCGAGACGCTCGGATTGAACGACAATCTTTTGCCTCAAGCTCGCAGGGGTGCTTATGAAAGCTACCGGGCGCTTTTAATTGTGTATTTGAAGGAGCGTGATGAAACTCCAACCCAGGTTCAACCGAACCGATACATCACGGCGTTAAAGCGAATGCATCATCCGACCGTCTGGGCCGAAATGAAGCGTCAACATCAACGAATTCAAGAACTTCAAGAGCTTCGCGACCTCTTTGCCCGCGCGCCGGAAGCGTTGGATTGGTAGGACTTCAACGCATGCGCGCAGGGTGCGCGCGGTCCATTTTTGAACTTTTTCCGGTTGGTGGTGTCTATCGGGGCAGGCGCGCGTGATTTGCGCGTCGTCATTCCATCCCGCGATTCGAAAACACCACCATGATGAAAAAAATGCTTCTTTCCGGCGTCGCCCTGGCGCTCGTCGGTACATTTCTCCCAACGCCCGCGCTCGCGCAGCGGCGAACGACCCGCGCGGCGCGTCCGGTCGCGACGGCTGAACCGCCCGCAATCTCCACTTCTTCCGCCGAACGCCAGATTTTGCCGTTGAAGCGCGTCGTGCTCTACAGCAACGGCGTCGCCTACTTCGAGCGGCGCGGGACCGTCACCGGTCGCGCCGAGATCGCGCTCGACTTCAAACAGTCGCAGATTGACGACGTTCTGAAGTCGATGCTGGTTCTCGATCTGGGGAAAGGTCGAATTGAATCGGTCAGTTACAACACCTCGCTGCCCGCCGAGGCGCGGCTCGACGAAATTCCCTTTTCGGTGGACGCCGCCGAACCCGCCGGACTGGCTGCCATTCTCAAAAAACTTCAGGGTGCGCGCGTCGCCGTGACCGGCGCGACGAAAAGCGTCACCGGCGCGGTTCTGACCGTCGAGGATCGCCCGGCGGAAGAATCCGATGGTGAATCTTCAACGGAAAAAGCCGGAAAGCTGACCCGCCGCCTCGTCATTTCGGGCGACGACGGGGAACTGGCGAGTTTTGATCTTTCGGACATTCGTTCATTGAAGGTCATCGACGGTGACACGCGGCGCGACATCAAAATGTTCACCGAGGCGAAATCCGCCGAACGCCGCCGCGAGTCGAAAACCATCATCGTCGCCAGCGAAGGAACCGGCCCGCGCGAGCTGGTCGTGAGCTACACCATCGCCGCGCCGATCTGGAAAACGAGTTATCGCGTGGTGCTCGACAAGGCGGGCAAGCCGTTTTTTCAAGGCTGGGCGATTGTGGACAACGTGAGCGAGGAAGACTGGAACGGCGTCGCGCTTTCGCTCGTGTCGGGCGATCCGACGTCGTTCATCCAGCCGCTTCAGCAGCCGATGTTCAAGTACCGGGAAGAAAAGGCGTTGCCGGAAGGCGTCCACCTGACGCCGCAGCGTTTGAGCCTTCTTGGTGAGAATTCAAATGCCGGAATGGTCGGAGGCATGCCGGGTGGTGTTCCGGGGGGAGTCCCCGGTGGCCGCCCCGGCGGTGTCGCCGGTGGGTACGGCGATGCCGCGCCGCCACCGCCACCGGACGCACCGCTGGAAAGCGGGTTTGCGGGGACCTCAATTGCCGATCTGGGCGAGGCGATGCGGACCGGCGACGCGGGGGTGAATACGGCGGCGGAGGGAATGGAAGCGGGCGATCTGTTCGAATACCGCGTCGGTCAGCCGGTGACGGTCGCCCGCAACCGTTCGGCGCTGATTCCGATTGTTCAGAAGGAAATGACGGGCGAGCGGGTGTCACTGTATGACGGCAAATCCGGCGGCGAGCGTCCGCGCAACGGCTTTTTCGTCGAAAACACGTCGGGATTGACGCTCGAAGCCGGGCCGCTGACCGTAATTGACGGCGATGCCTACGGCGGGGAAGGCGAACTTGAACGGTTGAAGCCGAAGGAAAAGCGGTTCATCGGCTTCGGGACCGATCTCGCCACCAAGGTGACGAAGAAAAACGAGCGGACGAAGGACCCGGTGGCGCTCGTCCGGGTCAAAAACGGTCGTTTCGAGACGATTTACGTGGTCAATGACCGGACGACCTTCACCATCGCCAATCAGACCGACCGTCCGCGAACGCTGTTCCTCGATTTTCCAATGCGCGACAAGTGGCAGTTTACGGACGACGTTCCGAAACCGGAGTCGGTCGAGGATGGAACGGCCCGTTTCCGGATTGAACTTGCGCCGCGCGAGGTGAAGACCGTGCCGGTGACGATGAAGTTGAAACTGGCGGATGCGTACGAGTTGGCGAACCTGACGACCCGCGATCTGGAACTGTTCGTCAACCGCAACTACCTCGACGAGCCGTCGCGGAAACTCTTCGACCGGATTTTTGAAATCCGGACGCGCCGGGACGACGCGGGAATCCGCGCCCTTCAGGCCGACGAGGAAATCCGGACCATCGAAACCGACCAGAAACGGCTGCGGGAAAACATCACCGCGCTCGGTGGCAAGGTCGAAGCGAAACAGTTGATCATGCGCTACGTTGCGAAAGCCGACGCGCAGGAATCGCAACTCGAACAAATGCGTTGGGATGCGAAGAAAGCCCGTGCCGAGCAGGTCGCGGCACAGGCCGAACTCGACGCCTTCATTCGAACCATCGCGTTCGAACGCCCGTTGAAGTAATGGAGCGCATTGGACCGCGCGCACCCTGCGCGCATGGGTAGAAGAAAGAAAAGACATGCGCGCAGGGTGCGCGCGGTCCAACGCGCGGTCCAAAGCCTTGTTTTCAAAAGCGGCGCGACATAGGCTCGAAACTTACCCGACAATTCGAAAGCCGAACCGACCGACGCCCCTATGCCGCGCCGCAAGAAACACGTATTTGATTCGCACCAGCCCTTTCATCCGACCGGAATTCCCGCCGATGCCCATTCCTACGCGGGCGGTTTCCGCATGCATAACCATTTCGGTTCGAATCTCCTGCACCATGCCCGAAACGTCATCGTGTATCTGCCGCCGGGCTACGATCAGGAGCATGAGCGGCGCTATCCCGTCCTTTACATGCACGACGGACAGAACCTTTTCGATGGCGACACGGCCTTCATTCGCGGCAACGACTGGAAAATGGGACGGACCGCCGAAGATCTGATTCTGGCGGGCAAAATGGAGCCGATCATCATCGTCGGCATCTGGAACACGGGCGTTCACCGGATGGACGAATACACGCCGTCGGTGGACGGGGGCGTGGGGCAGGGCGGCAAGTTGCAGGTGTACGGGAAGTTCATCGTCGAGGAACTCAAGCCGTTTATCGACGGGCACTACCGCACCCGCCCGGAACAGGAATTCACCGGCATCGGCGGTTCGTCGCTCGGCGGACTGGCCGCGCTGCTGCTCGGGCTGCACCATTCGGAAGTGTTCAGCCGGGTCGCGTCGGTCTCGCCGTCGCTGTGGTGGGATAACGGCGTGGCCTACCGCCTGATTCAAAACCTCAAGCGCAAACCGAACGTCCGCATCTGGCTCGACATGGGGACGCGCGAGCACCGCAGCGGCATCGCGAGTCTGCGCCTGATGCGCGATCTGCTCGTCACGTACGGGTGGAAGTTGAGGTCCGACCTGTTCTGCCATGAAATCCGGGGCGCGCGGCACACCGAGGGCGACTGGGCGCGCCGGGTCGGGCGCATTCTGTTGAAGCTGTATCCGAAAAAACGTACACGACAAATGTAAGGAGTAATCGCGGGGATGTTCTTCATCCATTGTCCGTACTGCCACAAGCAGGTCTTCCGGTGGTTTTATGCCGGTCACAAGGCAAAACACACGGCGGTCCAACCGGACGGCCAGGCCGCCGACCACATCACGCTCGCACCGGCGAAACGGTTTCAGGGCGCGCTCGACGATGTCCCGAAACAGTACAAGCACGCGAAATGCGGCGTGACCACCGAAATGCCGGAGGATCACGTCCGGAGCTATCTCGCCGACCCGTTTCTCTACGACGGGACGGCGTTCTGCTGCGAATGCAGCCAGTATCTTCCCTACGAGGAATTCACATGGCGGGAAACCGAGCAGTCGCTGGAGGCGTACTTTCGCGACTTGCAGGCGGAATACCTGACGAAGCACGATGGCAAACGCCCGCCGCGCCCGGCGGTGTGAGCGAATGCGGAATGCGGGACATTGAGCGCGGAGTCAGTACCGCCTGCGGTAGCGGGCGGGTCTTCCGAAAGGAGTGAGTATGACGGCTTCCAGAATGCTGGTCGGCATCACCGGCGCAGTGGCGCTGTTTGGGCTCGGGGCGATGATCGCCGGGTTTGCGCTGCTGGGGATGCTCGACCCGGCGGGAGCGCAGATGGCCAATGACCACGACCCGTTCGGGAAACCGCCGTCGATGATGTACGACGCGGTTCTCCTTGGCGTATCGGGCGTTTTCATGACCGGGGCGTGGCTGGTGGCGAGAATCGCGGTTCACAAAAAACCGGGCCGGGAAGAAATTCCCTTTTGAGGGGATGAAGGGAATCAGGGAAACGGATGGAATCCCGTTTTCTCCGTCTCAACCTTCATCAGTACGGGTACAACTCGTTTCAGCCGTGGTTCAAGTGACTTCAGCAGGTGCTCAAGTCGCTTCAGCAGGCGCTCAAATCATTTCAGCGTGTGTTCAAATCGTTTCAGCAGGCGCTCAAGTCATTTCAGCACCTACTCAACTCGCTCCAGCAGGCGCTCAACCGACTTCAGCCGTGGTTCAAGTGACCTCAGCGGGTGCTCAAGTCGTTTCGGCACGTGCTCAAACCATTTCAGCGCCTGTTCAAATCATTTCGGCAGGGATTCAACCAATTTCGGCGGTTACTCAGGTCATCTGGGCAGGCGCTCAAATGACCTGGGCACCGACATTCATCGTTTTTGCGCCGCCTCGGATCGTTTCGACATAAGCTGGGAGTGGCTGGGCGGGTGAAAAACAATCACGCGAACGGATTTTCATCCGCCGACGGGCCGTAGATCGACGGCACCGGCACGTCGAGCAGCCGCAGATAGACGCTCAACTGTCCGCGATGGTGGATGAGGTGGCTGAAGACGAACTTCCGCAGCACGATGCCGCGCGGCATCGTGAAGAGCGGTTTCCCCTGGACGAGCAGCGACCATGACCCGGCGATCCGTTCGTCGGTCAGTTCGTCGAAGGCCGCCAGTCCGGCGGCGACGTTGGCGTCAAACGCCGCGAGCAGTTCCTCGGTCGAGGTGACCGGCGGCATTTTGACCGAGCCGGGGTCGAGTTCATCCTGCCTGATGGTGAAAACCGCCCAGTTCGGGACGTTGCCGATGTGGGCCGCCAGACCGCCCAGCGCCATCGACTTCTCGTGCGGCTTCCAGTCGAACTTGTCGCTCGGGATGCGTTCGAGAATCCGCCGCGTCGTTCTCATTTCCTGTTCGAATTCGGTGCGAAGAAGATCTCCGGTCGTCATGCGAATTGACTCCTTGGGGTGGGGGTTAGCGTTTCAGGAGAAAGGTCAGCGGAATATCGACCCGCTGACGCCAGGCACGTTCGGAATGCTCCGCGCCCTCGAATTTTCGGGTCATCCAGTTTTTTCCTTCGACATAGTTCGCCTGCCGCATCACGTCGTCCATCCGTTTCTGAAACGGTTCGTAGAGCGCGTCGAGCGTGGCCGTGCCGAAGTCGAAGTAGATTTTGTGGGTCTTTGGATCGGGCAGCGATTTCTTCAGGTACTCAATGACGATGCCGTCGCCCGCCGGCCAGTGCGTCGAGACGCAGCCCGCGCCGCCGAAGACGTTCGGGTACTCGCTGATGGCGTAGGCCGAAATCAGCCCGCCCATGCTCGATCCCATGACGAACGTGTCGGCGCGGCCCGTTTTGGTCCGGTAGGTCTTGTCGATAAAGGGTTTGAGTTCCGTAACAAGAAACTTCAGGTAGTCGTCGGAGAGAATCGGCCCGTCCGGGTGCGGGTTGGACGGCACGCCGAGCGCGATTTTGGAGTCCGCCGGAATCGCCTTTTTCGGCATGTACTCGTTGAACCGTTTCGGCGAATTCCAGACGCCGACGACGATGGCCGGGCGGATTTTCCCCTCGGCGATGAGTCGCGTCATCACTTCGTCGATGGCCCAGTCCACCCCGCCGTAGGACGTGGCCGGGTCGAAGAGGTTCTGTCCATCGTGCATGTAGAGGACGGGGTAGCGCGCCTTCGGGTTCTTTTCGTAATCCGGGGGCAGCCAGACATCGACGTTGCGCGCGGCGATGGTTTTCGCCTTGAAATCGGGATGGTGTCTGACGGTTCCGGTCACGCCGAGCGACGGCCCGGCGACGGGCGGTTTTGTTTCCTGGGCGTTCATGGCGAAGGGAAGCAGCAGACTCGACAACAGTCCGGCGATGAGGGCTCGTCTGGGGAAGTTCACGATCATCGAAAATGCCTCGCGGCGGTGAGGGGATCAAGGCCGCGCGATTGTCGGTCAAGGCGCGGGTTTTACGCAACCGGAGGTCGGCGGCGGCAAGCCCAGCGGACCCTGAAAACCGGTCCGGACGACTTCGCGAATCCGGCGATACCCCGTATGCTTTCACGAACGTCACCTTGCCGCTTGAAATCGGAACTCCTGAATCGAAAATTCCATGGGCGGAATCTACGAAGAATTTCAGCGTGACCTCGACTTGTGGCGCGAGCGGTATGCCGACCGTCCGCGCGACGAGATGATCCGCCTTTTTCTATTGGCGCTCGAACGCGAGGAAATCGTCGCCGTCAGCTACCGCGAAACCAACATTGCCGAGCATCTGGCGGCCATGCCGCTCGACGAGGAAATCCGCGACCTGATCCGGCAGGCGCTCGTCTGGGTGTGGAAAGACGAGGAAATGCACGCGATCTACATTCGCGGCGCGATTCTCAAACTGGGGCGTCCGTTGCTGAAGGCACAGGCATTTGCGACGCAGTTCGCGGGCGCGGTCGGCGGATGGTCGGCGGCGGTGCGGCAGCATGTCGGCTGGCGGACCGCGCCGCTCTCGCGGCTGGCGGCGACCATCGCGACGAAGGCGGGCGTGATGCTCGGCAAGGTCCCGCGTTCGGTCGCGCCGCTGCTCGACAACGGGCCGTTTCGCGATTTCTGTCTCTTCAACGTGGACGCCGAGCGGACCGCGTGGCTGTGCTGGAATCGGCTGGTAAAGCTGGCCGAAACCGTCCCCGACGTGCCCGCGTCGCTCATCGAGGATTTCCGCCGCATCGAATCGGATGAAGAAAATCATCGCCGCATCTTTCAATTGCTGGCGGATGTTCTGACGGATGAAGACCGGCTCGCGCCGGGCGTGACGGCGGACGATCTCGCAGCGCGCATTGCCGAAATCGGCGAATTCTTTCTGCCGCGCGAGCGCCGCGCCGCGAGCATCGCCGACAATCCGGTCGGCAACGGCGGCGACGTTTTTGTACTGCATTCGAAGAAACCGAATCCCGACCGCGCCGAAAAACTGGCGTCATTTCGCGCGATTCTCGATGAATCCGGCCTGCCCGGCGTGATTGCGCGCCGCGCCGAACGCCGCGCCGTGTCGGTCGAATGCTTGAAGGTCGTCATCAAGACATCGTTCATGATGGGCTACGATCGGCGCGACACGTCGGTCATCTGCGACCCGGAACTGCTTGCCGAACTCGTCGCCGTACTTCATGAAAACGGATGCCGCGACGTGACGGTGGTCGAGGCGCGCAACCTCTACGAAGAGTGGTTTTCGAATCGCTCGGTCGAAAACGTGGCCGATTACTTTGCCCTCGGTTCACCCGCATGGAAACTGGTCGATCTGTCGGGTGAGCAGGTGCCGCATCACTTCGGTCGCGGCATCGGGCAGTACTCGATCGGGGAGACGTGGCGCGACGCGGAGCTGCGGATCTCCTTCGCGAAACTGCGCGCACATCCGAGCGAAGGCGCGTTCGGGACCTACGCCAATCTCGAATCCATCGGCGGACGCTGCGACCGGTATTTCTTCACCGAGCGGCAGGCGCACCACAACACGGCGGTCGCGATGGTGCAGGCCGA